>JAPPLJ010000065.1:0-31852 GCA_028819475.1 Rhodospirillaceae bacterium | reverse complement strand
CGTGAGACCCGGCGTGAGACCCGGCGTGAGACCCGGCGTGAGACCCGGCGTGAGACCCGGCGTGAGAACCGGCGTGAAGCGCCGCCCCGCTTGACAGGAGCGGGGCCGTGACCCTATCTCGCCGCGTCCCGCGGGGCGGGCGTCTCGCGCGTCGCCAGACAGCCCGCCCGCCAGGCTCCGCCGCCGGAAATCCGGGCAGACGATCGGGGGCAGGGCGACAGGATTGGGGCGGAGTAGCTCAGCTGGTTAGAGCAGCGGAATCATAATCCGCGTGTCGGGGGTTCAAGTCCCTCCTCCGCTACCAATTTTCTTCAATTAATCAATGAGTTACAGGATACCATCCCAAGGCGGTTTTTCATTCTCGAAGCCGTGTCAGCACTATGTCAGCAAATCGGTGTTGACACGGGCGGCAATTTGATCGCGATGGGCGGCACTATACTTGGCAAACAGAGGCAGCAAAATACTTGGCAAACAGAGGCAGCAAAGCTAACACGCCTCCCCGGAATGGAGGTGGAGCATGGGCCTATCGATCTGGCAGATACTCATCGTGGTTGCGGTTGTTGTCCTGTTTGCTGTCTTCGGCATCAGAGGGCTAACCGCGATGTTTGCCTGGGCGGGACGGTCCGGTTCCGGCGCGACGATACTCCTCGTGCTCTTGCTCTTGTTCGCCTTCCCGCTCATGTTCTTCATCGCTGTATTGATGGGTATAGCAAAGCCGAGACAGAGCCGCCGCGAAGATGCTTAGGAAGATGCTGGCGCTGGTATGGTCTACAAGCGGCCATTCGCTCCAGCGCCGCTCGGCCCGGTGGGTCGTCGCCAGTATTTCTTTGGGAGGTCTCCGATGATCCGTCTCGTATTGCTCTTGACTGCGGCGCTGTACGCCGCGCCGGTCGCGGCCGATCAAAAGGATGCGGCTAATCCACAGGATATTGAGCGTGCAGAGAAGGAAATAGAACTGATTCGCACCGCGACTCGGATCGCCAAGCGAGCGCGTATACGAGCGAGAACTGCCGTCTTGCAAACGAAATCAGCACAGAAACGCATCAAAGAATGTGACCGTGCATTTCGAGCGGAAAACCGACGAAGCCTTGAGGATATGCACCCATATTCGAAGTGGGCCGGCAGGCCGTACACGGAATACTTATGGTTTAAGTGCTTCGAAAAGGCATGGCCCTACAATGCTGCGGAGAAACAGCTTTACCAAGTGTTCATTCAGGATGAAATCCAGCGCTATCTCGCCACGGTTTCTGAGGAACAGCGGAAAAGAATGTCTAAAGTGCTCCGGAAGCTGACTATCTGACAATCGGGGGTGTTGCGTCTCCATCGGCGCCCGGCCCTGAATATCGGAAGCAAACAGCCTATTGAAGCCGAAGGCAACGGGCGCAGCCAGTTTCGCCCCACGCCCCGTCGGCGCTTTGGTGACCGGAAGACTTGCCCCCTCCCGCTTGCCCCCTGCGCGACATATCTCCCGCTATGGAATGGACCGACGACGCCATTGTGCTGGCGGCCCGGCGGCTGGGAGAGGGCGGGCTGGTGGTGCAGCTGCTCACCGCCGGGCACGGCCGCCATGCCGGGCTCGCCCGCGGCGGCGGCTCGCGGCGGCAGCGGCCGGTCTATCAGCCGGGCAACGGCGTCCGGGCGACCTGGCGCGGCCGGCTGGCCGAGCATCTCGGCACCCTGACCGCGGAATTGCAGACCGGCCGGGCCGGGCGCTGGATCGCCGATCCGCTGCGCCTCGCCGGCCTCGGCGCCGCCTGCGCGCTTGCCGAGGCCGCGCTGCCGGAGCGCGCGCCCGTGCCCGCCGTCTACCGCGGCCTGCTGGCGCTGCTCGACGCGCTGGAGCGGGACGACTGGGGCGAAGCCTACGTCGCGTGGGAGATCGCGCTGCTCGGCGAACTCGGCTTCGGGCTGGACCTGGAGCGCTGCGCCGCCACGGGCAGCAACGACCGGCTCGCCTTCGTGTCGCCGAACAGCGGCCGGGCGGTCAGCCTGTCCGCCGGCGCGCCCTATGCCGCGAAGTTGCTGCGCCTGCCGGACTTCCTTAACGGCGGGACCGATACTGCGACCGGGGCCGCGACGAGGGCCGGGCCGGCGGGGGTTTCCTGGCCCGACATCGCGGACGGGCTGAAGCTCAGCGGCCATTTCCTCGAGCGCCACGTCTTCGCGCCCCACGACCGCCAACTACCCCCGGCCCGCCGGCGCTTCGCCGAACGGGTGGCAAGAAGCGCTTCGGTATAGCTGCTGCGAATGGCGGGAAGTGCCTGCGCCCAGTCGCGACCCTCTCGGGTGGCGCACATCCTGCTCGTTTATCGACTTTGGAATTGCCCCATTGCCATGCAAACACTAATTTACTAAGTTATCTTAGTAAACCAAGAAGGATAAGTAGGCATGGCAAACATTCGAGTAGCCGACGAAGTATGGATCGCGACGGCACTGCTGCACCGCGGGCATCCGGACCGGGAAGACTTCACCGTCGCGGAAATTGTCCACCGGGCCGAGGCGGAAAAGGCGACAGGCGCCGGTGCGCTGCGACCGGGCGTGCAGGTCCACGCCTATCTCCATTGCGTCGCCAACAAGCCGCCGAATCCGGGGCGCTACCGGATGCTGTTCGAGACGGCAAAGGGCCGCCGCCGCCTGTACCGGCCCGGCGACCCGTGTCACCGCCTTCGCGTTTCGGGCAAGGAAATTCCCAATCTCAGTGAAATACCGCCAGCCTATGGCGACCTGATCGAATGGTATCGGCGGGAGTATGCCGGCGACCGCGAAGGCGACGGCAAAGATCCGATTTTGTCCTTGCGCGGCCTGGGTCGGGAAATCTGGGCAGACGAGGACGCGGATGACTATGTCGCGAGGCTCCGCGAGGGCTGGCAATGAGCAGAATTTTTTGGGACACAAATCTCTTCATTTATCTCCTTGAGGATCAAGGCGAACATGCCAGGCAGGTTACGGCATTGCGCGAATGGATGATGGAGCGCCGGGACGAGCTCCTTACCTCGGCGATCACGCTCGGCGAAGTGCTGGTGAAGCCTCTGGAGACCGGCAATTCCGACTTGGTGCGGCGGTACGAGCACACAATTCTGACAGGAGCGACGATCCTGCCGTTCGATGTCCGTGCAGCCCCAAGGTTTGCCGAGATACGTCGGGATCGTTCGATCGCCGCGCCCGACGCGATACAGCTCGCTTGCGCAGCAGCGGCTGAAACGGACCTGTTCGTGACCAACGACGAGCGCTTGAGCAGAAAGAAGATCGACGGCATCCAGTTCATCCAATCGCTCGATAGGGCGGCGCCATAGGCGATCTCCGGCAATGGCCCCCGCAGCCCCGGGCCGCTTGCTTGACACCCGCCGGGCGCTGCCCTACATGCCGCGCTCTGTAACGCGGTGTTCAGGCGCGCGTTTTCCCGGCGCATTCAGGGGCGCAGTCCGGGCGATTTCCGGGGTGCAATCCCGCGGGGTGCCGGGTCTGCTGCGGGCCTGCTGCGGGGGTGTAGCTCAGTTTGGTTAGAGCGCTGGCCTGTCACGCCAGAGGCCGCGGGTTCGAGTCCCGTCACTCCCGCCACTCCCGCAACCGGCCCGCGGATTTCCCGTCGAAACAGGCGACCGATCACGAAAATTTGCCGCGCGCGGCGGTGCGCCGGCTGTGCGGCCGGGCGGGACCGTGCTAGGGGTATGCAATCGACACGGTCGGCCCTATAACCGGCCTGTCCGGGCCGGCGGAACGCCGGGCGACACGGCAATCCTGACGGACCCCCCCTGATGGAAACCCCTGACGGAAACCCCTGACGGAACCCATGAGCGATATCCTGGCCGAATACCTGCCGATCGCCATCTTTCTGGGGATTGCCCTGGGGCTTGCGATCGCGATGGTCGCCGCCTCGTGGATCCTGGCGAAGCAGAAGCCCTATTCGGAGAAGCTCGCCGCCTATGAGTGCGGCTTCGACGCGTTCGAGGATTCGCGCGGCCAGTTCGACGTGCGCTTCTATCTCGTCGCCATCCTGTTCATCATTTTCGACCTCGAAGTCGCCTTCCTGTTCCCCTGGGCGATCACGCTCTCGGAAACCCAGCATTTCGGCTTCTGGTCGATGGTCGTGTTCCTCGTCATCCTGACCGTCGGTTTCGTCTACGAATGGAAGAAGGGGGCGCTGGAATGGGAGTAGCCGCTCCCGAAAGCGCAGCGGATAGCGCGGCCGGGGCCGCCCCGGCGCAGCTGCCGGAACTGGACGCCTTCCTCGACAAGGAGTTCCGGTCCAAGGGTTTCGTCGTGTCCAGCCTCGATTCGCTGGTCGGCTGGGCCCAGTCCGGCTCGCTCTGGCCGATGACCTTCGGCCTCGCCTGCTGCGCCGTCGAGATGATGCATACTGGGGCGAGCCGCTACGATCTCGACCGGTTCGGCACCGTGTTCTTCCCCAGCCCGCGCCAGTCGGACGTGATGATCGTCGCCGGGACGCTGACCAACAAGATGGCGCCGGCGCTGCGCCGGGTCTACGACCAGATGGCCGAGCCGCGCTGGGTGATCTCGATGGGCTCGTGCGCCAACGGCGGCGGCTACTATCATTATTCCTATTCGGTGGTCCGCGGCTGCGACCGGATCGTGCCGGTCGACGTCTATGTCCCCGGCTGTCCGCCGACCGCGGAGGCGCTGCTCTACGGCGTTCTGCAACTCCAGAAGAAAATCCGCCGCACGGCGAGCTTTGCCCGGTAGCCCCGCGAAACCCGGCAGCCGATGACCCCGGAAGCGCTCAACGACCTGAAGGAGCACGTCCTTGCCGTCCTGCACCCCGACGCAATGGGGGACGCAATGGGGGACGCGGTCGGGGCGGCGATCGAGGCGGACATCGTGCACGGCGAATTGTGCCTCACGGTCGACCGGGCGGCGATCGTCACGGTGCTGACGCGCCTGCGCGACGATCCGAACTGCGCCTTCACCTGCCTGGTCGATCTGTGCGGCGTCGACTGGCCGGCGCGCGCGGAGCGGTTCGACGTCGTCTACAACCTGCTGAGCGTGACCGCGAACCTGCGCTGCCGGGTCAAGGTCCATACCGACGAGGAGACGCCGGTGCCGTCGGTCGCGGAGGTCTACAGCGCCGCCGGCTGGTTCGAACGCGAGGCCTGGGACCTCTACGGCATCTATTTTTCCGACAATCCGGACCTGCGCCGCCTGCTGACCGACTACGGCTTCGACGGCCATCCGCTGCGCAAGGATTTCCCGCTCACCGGCTTCGTCGAGGTGCGCTACGACGAGGAGCAGAAGCGCGTCGTCTACGAGCCCGTGACGCTGCAGCAGGACTACCGGACCTTCGATTTCCTCTCGCCCTGGGAAGGCATGACCCGCGGCCTGCCGCCGGTTGCGCCGGGCGACGAAAAGGCCGCATCGGGCGCATCGGGCGCATCGGCCGGGGCGGCGGAGGGCTAGCGACATGCCTGACGGACGGCCGGCGGCGGGCGCCCTGCAGGGTTCAGGGCAGGGTTCAGGGCAGGGTTCCGGGCTGGGCTCCGGGCCCGGCGACGTCGAGATCAAGAATCTCAATCTGAATTTCGGGCCGCAGCATCCGGCGGCCCACGGCGTGCTGCGCCTGGTGCTGGAGATGGACGGCGAGATCGTCGAACGGGCCGATCCCCATATCGGCCTGCTGCACCGCGGCACCGAAAAGCTGATCGAGCACAAGACCTATCTCCAGGCCGTGCCCTATTTCGACCGGCTCGACTATGTCGCGCCGATGAACCAGGAGCATGCCTTCGCGCTGGCGACAGAGACGCTGCTGGGCCTCGAGGTTCCACCGCGCGGACAGGCGATCCGGGTGCTCTACGCCGAGATCGGCCGGGTACTCAACCATCTGCTCAACGTGCCGGCCTATGCCATGGACGTCGGCGCGCTGACGCCTTTCCTCTGGGCCTTCGAGGAGCGCGAGAAGCTGATGGGCTTCTACGAGCGGGTGTGCGGCGCGCGGCTCCACGCGGCCTATTTCCGGCCCGGCGGCGTGCATCAGGACATGCCGGCCGGCCTGATCGGCGACATCAGGGCCTGGCGCGCGGCCTTCCCGAAGATCGTCGACGATATCGAGACGCTGCTGACGGAAAACCGCATCTTCAAGCAGCGTTCGGTCGATATCGGCGTCGTCACGGCGAAGGACGCGCTGGACTGGGGCTTCTCGGGCCCGATGCTGCGCGCCTCCGGCCTCGCCTGGGACCTGCGCAAGGCGCAGCCCTACGACGGCTACGAGGCCTACGATTTCGACATTCCGGTCGGCAGGAACGGCGATTGCTACGACCGCTATCTCGTGCGCGTCGAGGAAATGCGCCAGAGCCTGCGCATCATCGACCAGGCGCTCGACCGGCTGGAGACACTCGACGGGCCGGTGGCGGCCGACGACAACAAAGTGACGCCGCCGAAGCGGGGCGAGATGAAGCGCTCGATGGAGGCGCTCATCCATCATTTCAAGCTCTATACCGAGGGCTACCGCGTCCCGGCCGGCGAGACCTACACGGCGGTCGAGGCGCCGAAGGGCGAGTTCGGCGTCTATCTGGTCGCCGACGGCAGCAACAAGCCCTACCGCTGCAAGATCCGGGCGCCGGGCTTAGCCCATCTCCAGGCGACCGAATTCATGTCGAAAGGCCACATGCTGGCCGACGTCTGCGCCATCGTCGGTTCCATGGACATCGTGTTCGGCGAGGTCGACCGGTGAGCGGGCCGGCCCAGGCGGCTGTCGAGCAGCCGGAGAGCTTCGCCTTCGACGGCGAGCACGGCCGGGCTGCGGAGCGCGCGATCGCCCGCTATCCGGAGGGCCGGCTGGCGAGCGCGGTGCTGCCGCTGCTCGACCTGGCGCAGCGCCAGCACGGCGGCTGGGTCCCCCGGGCCGCCATCGAGCACATCGCCGGGCGGCTCGGCATGGCCAAGATCCGCGTGATGGAGGTCGCGACCTTCTACACGATGATCAACCTCGCCCCGGTCGGAACGTTCCATCTCCAGGTCTGCGGCACCACCCCCTGCATGATTCGCGGCGCCGGCGAGGTGTTCCGCGCCATCCGTGACGAGGTCGGCATCGGCCCCGGCGAAACCAGCGATGACGGGCAGTTCACCTGCACCGAGGTCGAGTGTCTGGGCGCGTGCGTGAACGCGCCGATGGTCCAGGTGAACGACGATTTCGTCGAGGATCTGACCTACGAGAATTTCGCCGCCGTCCTGCGCGCGCTGAAGAACGGCGACGACCTGTCGGCCGGATCGCAGACCGGCCGCCATTCGTCGGAGCCCGAAGACGGCGCCCTGACCCTGCTCGACGTGCCGCCTCCGGTGCGCTTCGATCCGGCGGCGGTCTACGGCGATCCTTTGGCGGCCGCGGCCGAGGCGCCCGCCGCCGAGCCGCCCGCCGTTGGGGCCGCCCGCCCGCCCGCGCTCGACGGGCCGCGCGGCGGCAAGGCGGATGCGCTCGCCCGCCTCAAGGGCCTCGGGCCGAAGATCGAAAGCGCCCTGCACGGCATCGGCGTCTATCATTTCGATCAGGTCGCCGCCTGGACTCCCGGCGAAAAGCAATGGGTGAACGACGCGCTGAAACTCGGCGGCCGGATCGAACGCGGAGACTGGATCGCGCAGGCCGCGGCGCTGGCCGAAGCGGGGGAGGGCGGCGCCTGATGCTCGACGACCGCGACCGCATCTTCACCAACCTCTACGGCTTCGAGGACTGGGGCCTCGAGGGCGCGCGCCGGCGCGGCGACTGGGATCAGACCGCCTGGTTCCTGGAACAGGGCCGCGCCTGGATCTGCCAGCAGGTCAAGGAATCGGGCCTGCGCGGCCGGGGCGGCGCCGGCTTCCCGACCGGGCTCAAATGGACCTTCATGCCGCCGGACGACAAGCGCGACGGCCGCCCGCACTATCTGGTCGTCAACGCCGACGAATCCGAACCCGGCACCTGCAAGGACCGGGACATCATGCGCCACGATCCGCACAAGCTGGTCGAAGGCTGCCTGATCGCCGGATTCGCGATGGGCGCCAACACAGCCTACATCTATGTCCGCGGCGAATTCTACCGCGAGGGGGAGCGGCTGCAGGCCGCGGTCGACCAGGCCTACGGGGCCGGGCTGATCGGCAAGAATGCCAGCGGCTCGGGCTGGGATTTCGACATCCACATCCATCGCGGCGCCGGCGCCTACATCTGCGGCGAGGAGACCGCGCTGCTGGAGAGCCTGGAAGGCAAGAAGGGCCAGCCGCGCCTCAAGCCGCCGTTCCCGGCCAACGCCGGCCTCTACGGTTGCCCGACCACGGTGAACAACGTCGAATCCATCGCCGTCGTGCCGACGATCCTGCGCCGCGGCGCCGCCTGGTTCGCCGGCATCGGCCGCGACGCGCGCAACACCGGCACCAAGCTGTTCTGCATTTCCGGCCATGTGAACACGCCGTGCAACGTCGAAGAGGCGATGGGCATCCCGTTCCGCGAGCTGATCGAGAAACACGCCGGCGGCGTGCGCGGCGGCTGGGACAACCTGCTGGCCGTCATTCCCGGCGGCTCCTCGGTGCCCTGCCTGCCGGCGGATATCTGCCAGGACCTGCCGATGGACTTCGACACGCTGGCCGGCTTCAAATCCGGCCTCGGCACCGCGGCGGTCATCGTGATGGACCGGTCGACCGATATCGTCGACGCGATCTGCCGCCTGTCGAAATTCTACATGCACGAGAGCTGCGGCCAGTGTACGCCGTGCCGCGAGGGCACCGGCTGGATGTGGCGCGTCATGACGCGGCTGGTGCGCGGCGACGCGGACATCGGCGAGATCGACATGCTGGAAGAGGTGACCTACCAGGTCGAGGGCCACACGATCTGCGCCCTCGGCGACGCGGCGGCTTGGCCGATCCAGGGCCTGATCCGGCATTTCCGGCCCGAACTGGAGCGCCGGATCCTCGAACGCAAGGTGGCGGCGTAAGCGCGATGGCGACGATCACCGTTGACGGTAGCGAGTACGAGGTCGACGGCCGCCTGACCCTGTTTCAGGCGCTGCAGTCGATCGGCAAGGAAGTGCCGCATTTCTGCTTCCACGAGCGGCTGTCGATCGCCGGCAACTGCCGCATGTGCCTAGTCGAGGTGGAGAAGGCGCCCAAGCCGGTGGCGTCCTGCGCGCAGCCGATCATGGACGGCATGGTCGTATTCACCGATTCGGAGAAGACGATCAAGGCCCGCAAGGGCGTGATGGAATTCCTGCTGATCAACCATCCGCTCGACTGCCCGATCTGCGACCAGGGCGGCGAATGCGACCTGCAGGACCAGGCGATGGCCTACGGCCACGACCGAACCCGCTTCGAGGAAAACAAGCGGGCGGTGCACGACAAGGAGATGGGGCCGCTGGTCAAGACCATCATGACCCGCTGCATCCATTGCACCCGCTGCATCCGCTTCGCCGAGGAGGTCGCCGGCGTCGAGGAGATCGGCGCGCTCCACCGCGGCGAGCATATGGAGATCGCGACCTATCTCGAACGCTCGCTGACCTCCGAACTGTCGGGCAACGTCATCGACCTGTGCCCGGTCGGCGCGCTGACCTCCAAGCCCTACGCCTTCACGGCGCGGTCGTGGGAGCTGCGCAAGACCGAATCGGTCGACGTGATGGACGCGGTTGGCTCCAACATCCGGGTCGACAGCCGCGGCGCCGAGGTCATGCGCGTGCTGCCGCGGCTCAACGACGACATCAACGAGGAGTGGATCTCCGACAAAACGCGCTTCGCCTGCGACGGGCTGAAACGGCAGCGGCTCGACCGGCCCTATGTCCGCCGCGACGGCAGGCTGGAGCCCGCCTCTTGGTCCGAAGCCTTTGCCGCGATCGCCGGCCGGATCGCGAAGACCGGCGGCGCGGGCATGGCGGCGATCGCCGGCGACCAGGCCGACTGCGAAGCCATGATCGCGCTGAAAGACCTGTTTGCCGCCTGCGGCTCGGAGAATATCGACTGCCGCCAGGACGGGGCGAAGGTCGATCCGGCGGTGCGCGCGAGTTACCTGTTCAACAGCCGGATCGCGGGAAGCGACGAAGCCGATGCCCTGCTGCTGATCGGCGCCAACCCCCGAATCGAGGCCGCGGTGCTCAACGCCCGCATCCGGCGGCGCTGGCGGGCTGGCGGTTTCCGGATCGGCCTGATCGGCGAGGCGGCGGACCTGACCTACCGCTTAGACCATCTCGGCGCCGGCGCGGAGACGCTGGCCGCGCTCGCCGGCGGCGACCACGGTTTTGCCGATGTGCTGGGACGGGCCGAACGGCCGATGCTGATCGTCGGACCGGGCGTGCTGGCGCGCGACGACGGTGCCGCGATGCTCGGGCTGGCGCGCCGGGCGGCGGAACGCTTCGGCATGGTCGGCGACGGCTGGAACGGCTTCAACGTCCTGCACACGGCAGCGTCGCGGGTCGGCGGGCTCGATCTCGGCTTCGCGCCGGGGCCGGGCGGCCGCGACACCGTCGCGATCCTCGATGGCGCGCAAACGGGCGAAATCGGCCTGGTCTGGCTGCTCGGCGCGGACGAGATCGACATGGAGCGCCTCGGCAAATCTTTCGTCGTCTACCAGGGCCATCACGGCGACGCCGGCGCGGGGCGGGCCGACGTCATCCTGCCGGGCGCGGCCTATACCGAGAAAAGCGCGACCTATGTGAATGTCGAGGGCCGGCCGCAACGGACGGCGCTGGCCATCTTCCCGCCCGGCGATGCGCGCGAGGACTGGACCATCGTTCGCGCGTTCTCGGAGGTGGCGGGACACACGCTGCCTTACGATTCGCTGGCCCAGGTCCGCGCCCGGCTGGCCGACGCCAACCCGGTCTTCGACGCGGTTGACGAAATCGTGCCGGCCGAATGGGAGGGCTTTGGCGGCGATATTTCCGACGCTGCCCTTGATCCCGCGCCGTTCCGCTCGCCGGTCGGGAATTTCTACATGACCGACCCGATCGGCCGCTGCTCGGAGACCATGGCGCAATGCACGCAGATGCGCCGGTCGCTCGACGCCGGCGCACGCACGGGCACGGACGGGTAGCGCCCCATGATGGTGTTCTGGGAAGGCTACGCCCTGCCGGCGCTGATCCTGATCGGCTGGATCCTGCTGATCGTCGTGCCGCTATTGGGCGGCATGGCCCTGCTCACCTGGTACGAGCGCAAGGTCCTGGCCGCCATGATGCTGCGCAAGGGGCCGAACGTGGTCGGTCCGTTCGGCCTGCTCCAGCCGATGGCCGACGGCCTCAAGCTGCTGATGAAGGAGACGGTGATTCCGTCCGGCGCCAACCGGGCGGTGTTCCTGTTCGCGCCGGTCCTGACCTTCACCCTCGCCCTGATCGCCTGGGCGGTCATCCCGCTGGGCCAGAGCGAGAGCGGCATCTGGGTCATCTCCAACATCAATGTCGGCATCCTCTATCTCTTCGCGATTTCCTCGCTCGGCGTGTACGGCATCATCATGGCCGGCTGGGCGAGCAATTCGCGCTACGCCTTTCTCGGCGCCCTGCGCTCGGCGGCGCAGATGGTGTCCTACGAGGTCTCCATCGGCTTCGTGTTGATCACGGTGCTGATCGTAGCCGGCTCGCTCAACCTTGCGGAGATCGTGCTCGCCCAGCAGGGCGGCTTCTGGAACTGGTACTGGATCCCGCTGGCGCCGATGTTCGTGGTGTTCTTCATCTCCGCGCTGGCCGAGACCAACCGCCATCCCTTCGACCTGCCGGAGGCCGAGGCCGAACTGGTCGCCGGCTATTTCGTCGAATATTCCGCCTTTCCCTTCGCCCTGTTCTTCCTGGGCGAATACATCAACATGATCATGATGAGCGGCATCACCGCCGTCCTGTTCATGGGCGGCTGGCTGCCGCCGCTCGACGTCTGGTGGCTGAACTGGATTCCGGGGCCGATCTGGCTCGCCCTGAAGATCGCGTTCCTGCTGTTCGTCTTCATCTGGGTGCGCGCGACGCTGCCGCGCTATCGCTACGACCAGCTGATGCGGCTGGGCTGGAAGGTCTTCCTGCCCCTGTCCCTGATCGCCGTCGTGGCGTATTCCGGCGTGTTGCTGTACGCCGGCTGGCTGCCGGCCTAGGGGAGCGAGAACCATGCTGCGCGCGGCACGAACCGTCCTGCTCTGGGAGATCGGCGTCGGCCTGTGGAAGACTCTGGTCTACTTCTTCAAGCCCAAGGTGACGATCAACTATCCCTACGAGAAGGGGCCGCTCAGCCCGCGTTTCCGCGGCGAGCACGCCCTGCGCCGCTATCCGAACGGCGAGGAGCGCTGCATCGCCTGCAAGCTGTGCGAGGCGATCTGCCCGGCCCAGGCGATAACCATAGAGGCCGAGCCGCGGGCCGACGGCAGCCGCCGGACGACGCGCTACGACATCGACATGACGAAATGCATCTATTGCGGCTTCTGCGAGGAGGCCTGCCCGGTCGATGCCATCGTCGAGGGGCCGAATTTCGAATTCGCGGCCGAGACCCGCGAAGAGCTGATGTACAACAAGGAGAAATTGCTGGCGAACGGCGACCGTTGGGAAAGCGAAATTGCGCAGGCGCTCGCCGCCGACGCGCCCTACCGGTAGCCGCCGATGATCCTGCAAGCCCTCGCCTTCTACCTGTTCGCCTTCATCGCCGTGGCCGCCGCCGTCATGGTCGTGACGGCGCGCAACCCGGTCCATTCCGTGCTGTTCCTGGTGCTCACCTTCTTCAACGCCGCCGGGCTGTTCGTGCTGACCGGGGCCGAGTTCCTCGCGATGATCCTGGTGATCGTCTATGTCGGCGCGGTCGCGGTGCTGTTCCTGTTCGTCGTGATGATGCTGGACATCAACTTCGTCGAACTGCGCGAGGGCTTTCAGCGCTACCTGCCGGTCGGCGGCCTGATCGCGGCGATCCTGCTCGGCGAGATCGTCTTCGTCGGCGGCATCTGGGCGGTTGCGCCGGAGGTGAAGGGCGCGTTGACCGAGAAGGTGCCGGAGGGCAGCGCGCTCACCAACACCGAGATGCTCGGCCGGCTGCTCTACACCAAATACGTCTACCTGTTCCAGCTTGCCGGCATGGTGCTGTTCGTCGCCATGGTCGGCGCCATCGTGCTGACGCTGCGCCAGCGCCCCGGCGTGCGCAAGCAGAAGATCGGCGAGCAGGTCCGCCGCCGCCGCGAGGAGACGGTGGAACTGAAGCAGGTGCGGCCGGGGGAGGGCGTCTGAGACGATGTGGGAGATCGGCCTCGCGCACTATCTGACGGTCGCCGCGATCCTGTTCACCATCGGGATCTTCGGCATTTTCCTGAACCGAAAGAACGTCATCATCATCCTGATGTCGATCGAGCTGATCCTGCTCGCCGTCAACATCAACCTGGTCGCTTTCTCCTGGGCGCTGGAAGACCTGGTCGGCCAGATTTTCGCGATGTTCGTGCTGACCGTGGCCGCCGCCGAGGCCGCCATCGGGCTCGCCATCCTCGTCATCTACTTCCGCAACCGCGGCTCCATCGCGGTGGAAGACGTGAACGTGATGAAGGGCTGAACGCGGCATGTATGTCGCCGCCATCTTCCTGCCGCTGCTCGGCGCCGTCATTGCGGGGCTGTTCGGCCGGCGCATCGGGGACCGGGCCTCGATGTATGTCACGTCCGGCCTGCTCTGCGTCTCCGCGGTGCTGGGCGCGATCATCCTGTACGAGGTCGGCTTCGCGAAGACCGGCCCGCAGGAACCGATCCGCCTGTTCACCTGGATGGCGTCGGGCGAGCTGAGCGTCGACTGGGCGCTGCGCTTCGATACGCTGGCCGCCGTCATGGTCGTCGTGGTGACGCTGGTCTCCGCCGTCGTCCATGTCTATTCGATCGGCTATATGGGCCACGATCCGCACAAGCCGCGGTTCTTCGCCTATCTCAGCCTGTTCACCTTCTCCATGCTGATGCTGGTGACGGCGGAGAACTTCGCCCAGATGTTCTTCGGCTGGGAAGGCGTCGGCCTGTGCTCCTACCTGCTGATCGGCTTCTGGTACAAGCGCGAGAGCGCCAACGCCGCCGCCATCAAGGCGTTCCTGGTCAACCGGATCGGCGATTTCGGCTTCGCGCTCGGCATCTTCGCCGTGTTCGCCATTTTCGGCTCGCTCGATTTCTCGACCGTGCTGCCGGCGGCGCGGGAGCTTCCCGGCAAGGAGATCACGACCGTCGGCGGCTATGTCATCGACGGCCAGACCGCGCTCGACTGGACCTGCATCCTCCTGTTCATCGGCGCCATGGGCAAGTCGGCCCAGATCCTGCTGCACACCTGGCTGCCCGACGCGATGGAGGGCCCGACGCCGGTTTCCGCGCTGATCCACGCCGCGACCATGGTGACGGCGGGCGTGTTCATGGTTTGCCGCCTGTCGCCGATGTTCGAATTCGCGCCCCTGGCGCTCGCGACGGTCGTCACGGTCGGCGCGCTCACCGCCTTCTTCGCCGCCACCGTCGGGCTGGTCCAGAACGACATCAAGCGGGTCATCGCCTATTCGACCTGTTCGCAGCTCGGCTACATGTTCTTCGCCGCCGGCATCGGCGCTTATCCGGTGGCCATGTTCCACCTGATGACCCACGCCTTCTTCAAGGCGCTGCTGTTCCTCGGCGCCGGCTCGGTCATCCACGGCATGTCGGATGAGCAGGACATGCGCCGCATGGGCGGCCTGTGGCGCAAGATGCAGACGACCTACATCCTGATGTGGATCGGCTCACTGGCGCTGGCCGGGGTCGGCATCCCCTTCGTTTTCGGCTTCGCCGGCTTCTATTCCAAGGACCTGATCCTCGAGGCGGCGTTCGGCGCCCATACCGGGCTCGGCCTGTTCGCCTTCTGGATGGGCATCGCCGCGGCGATCATGACCGCCTTCTATTCCTGGCGGCTGATCATCATGACCTTCCACGGCGAGAGCCGGGCGCCCGAAGACGTCCAGGCCCATGTCCACGAATCGCCGATGGTCATGCTGGCGCCGCTGTTCGTGCTGGCGTTCGGTTCGGTCTTCGCCGGCGCGATCGCCGTCGCCTGGTTCGCCGGCCACGACTGGAGCGGCTTCTGGGGCGACTCGATCTACATGCGCGCGGAGGGCGCGATCCTCGACGCCGCGCACCATGTGCCGGCGTGGGTAAAGGTGCTGCCCGTCGTCGCCGGTCTGGCCGGGATCGGGCTCGCCTATGCCCTGTATATGCTGCGGCCCGCCTGGCCGAAGGCGCTCGCGAAGCAGTTCCGCGGCCTCTACTACTTCCTGCTACACAAGTGGTATTTCGACGAGCTGTACGACCGGCTCTTCGTGCGCCCGGCCATGATCGTCGGCCGCGGCCTGTGGCAGAAGGGCGACGGCGGCACGATCGACCGCTTCGGCCCGGACGGCGCGGCGGTCGCGACCCGGGGCGGCTCGCGCCTCGCCGCCCTGTTGCAGACCGGCTACGTCTACCACTACGCCTTCGCCGTGCTGATCGGCGCCTTCGGCTTCGTTTCCCTCTTCGTCTTCGGGCTGTGGGGCTAGGCGATGGAAACCTGGCCGCTGCTCAGCATCGTCACCTTCGCCCCGCTGGTCGGGGCGCTGCTGATTCTCGTTATGGTGCGCGGCGACCGGGAGGCGACGGACCGCAACGCCCGCTGGCTCGCCCTGTGGGCCTCGCTCGCGACCTTCCTGATTTCGCTGCTCATATGGATCAACTTCGAGACCGGGACGGCGGACTTCCAGTTCGTCGAAAAGGTGGCCTGGTTCAGTTTCCCGGGCGGCTACACGCTGAACTACCACATGGGCGTGGACGGCATCTCGATGATGTTCGTCCTGCTGTCGACCCTGCTGACGCCGCTCTGCATCCTGTGCAGCTGGGAGATCAAGTCCCGGGTGCGCGAATTCATGGCGGCGTTCCTGGTGCTCGAAACCTTCATGGTCGGCACCTTCTGCGCCCTCGACCTCGTCACCTTCTACGTCTTCTTCGAAGGCGTGCTGCTGCCGATGTTCCTGATCATCGGCGTCTGGGGCGGCGACCGGCGGGTCTATTCGGCGTTCAAATTCTTCCTCTACACCCTGCTCGGCTCGGTCTTGATGCTGGTCGCCGTCATGGCGATGTATTTCCTCAGCAAGTCGGCCGGGCAGGGCACCACCGACATCGTCGACCTGCTCAGGTTCGCCCGGGAGACCGGCTTCAGCCCGGAAGCGCAGAAATGGCTGTGGCTCGCCTTCTTCGCCTCCTTCGCGGTGAAGCTGCCGATGTGGCCGGTCCATACCTGGCTGCCGGACGCCCATGTCGAGGCGCCGACGGCGGGCTCGGTCATCCTCGCCGGCGTGCTGCTGAAGATGGGCGGCTACGGCTTCCTGCGCTTCTCGCTGCCCATGTTCCCCGATGCCTCGGTTTATTTCGCACCGCTGGTCTACACGCTGAGCATCGTGGCGATCATCTACACGTCCCTGGTCGCGCTGGCCCAGGAGGACATGAAGAAGCTGATCGCCTATTCGTCGGTCGCCCATATGGGCTTCGTGACCCTCGGTATCTTCGCGGCGACCGTGCAGTTCAGCGCCGGCAGTCTGCCCGACAACCTGTTGGGCGAGCAGGCGGTGACCGGCGCGATGTTCCAGATGCTGTCCCACGGCATCGTCTCGGCCGCGCTCTTCCTCTGTGTCGGGGTGGTCTACGACAGGCTCCACACCAGACGGATCGACCGTTACGGCGGGCTGGTCCACCGTATGCCGCGCTACGCCGCCGTGTTCATGGTGTTCACCCTGGCCTCGGTCGGCCTGCCGGGCACGAGCGGCTTCATCGGCGAGTTCCTGGTGCTGTTCGGCGTTTTCCAGGTCAACGTCTGGGCTGCGGCGCTGGCGGCGACCGGCGTGATTCTCGGCGCCGCCTACATGCTGTGGCTCTACCGCCGGATCATCTTCGGCGAGCTGGTCAAGCCGGACCTCATGCGGATGAAAGACCTCCACCCGCGCGAGGTCGCGGTCTTCGCGCCGCTGGTCATCCTGGTGCTCTGGATGGGCATCTGGCCCGAGCCGTTCCTCGACGTGTTCGACGCGTCGGTGAAGAACCTGCTGACAAGCTTCAAGGCCGGCGCCTGCCGGGTCAACGAAGCCTGTTTCGCGGCACGGTAGGAGCGCGGCGCCATGATCCTGCCGAACCTGGAATATGCCGCAGCGGAAATGTTCGTCGCCGTGGCGGCGATGGTCCTGCTGATGATCGGCGTGTTCCGGGGCGAAGGCTCGTTCCGGCTGGTCTCGGTGCTGTCGATCCTGGCGCTGGTCGCGGCCGCCGCCGTTACGGTCTGGATGTCGCCGGTCGAGAGCCGGTCGGCCTTTGCCGGCATGTTCGTGAGCAACGGCTACACGACCTTCGTGAAGGTCGGCATCCTGCTGGCGTCGGCGGTCGGCATCGTCCTGTCGATCGGCTACAACGCCCGCGAAGCGATCGAGCGCTTCGAATACCCGGTGCTGATCGTGCTGGCCGCGCTCGGCATGATGGTGATGGTTTCGGCCAGCGACCTGCTGTCCCTCTATATCGGGCTCGAACTGCAAAGCCTGTCGCTCTACGTCGTCGCCGCGATCCGGCGCGATTCCGTCAAGTCGAGCGAGGCCGGCCTGAAATATTTCGTGCTCGGCGCGCTGGCCTCGGGAATGCTCCTGTTCGGCGCTTCGCTGGTCTACGGCTTCAGCGGCACCACGGCGTTCGCCGGCCTCGCCGCCCAGCTCACCGGCGCGACCGCGCCCTCGGTCGGCCTGGTTGTCGGTCTGGTCTTCGTCATGGTCGGCCTGGCTTTCAAGGTTTCCGCCGTGCCGTTCCATATGTGGACGCCGGACGTCTACGAGGGCGCGCCGACCCCGGTGACGGCCTTCCTGGCGGCAGCGCCGAAGCTGGCCGCGATGGGCCTGCTCCTGAGCGTGCTCGCCGGCCCGTTCGGCGGCCTCGTCAAGCAGTGGAGCCAGATCGTCATCGTTCTGGCCATCGCCTCGATGGTGCTCGGCGCCTTCGCCGCGATCGCCCAGACCAACATCAAGCGGCTGATGGCTTACAGTTCGATCGGCCATATCGGCTATGCCCTGGTCGGCCTGGCGCCGGGCACCGGCGAGGGCTACAGCGCCGTGCTGGTCTACATGGCGATCTACATCGTGATGACGCTGGGCGCCTTCGCGGTGATCCTCGCCATGCAGCGCAGCGGCCGGATGGTGGAGGAGATCGGCGACCTTACCGGCCTGTCGCGCACCAACCCGGTGATGGCGGCCATGATGCTGATCTTCATGTTCTCGATGGCCGGCATCCCGCCGCTCGCCGGATTCTACGCCAAGCTCTACGTCTTCCTGGCGGCGGTCGAGGCCGGCCTGTATTTCCTCGCCGTGGTCGGACTGGTGACCAGCGTGGTCGGCGCCTACTATTACATCCGTATCGTCAAGGTGATGTATTTCGACGAGCCGGAAGATGCGCTCGATCCCCGGCCGGGCCGCGACCTCGGCGCCGTCCAAGTCGTTGCCGGAATGGCGACGCTGCTGTTTTTCCTCTTTCCCAGCCTCCTGGTCGGCGCGGCCGATACGGCCGTGTTCAGCCTGACCGGCGGCTAGGGTCGTGGAACCGCTGTTGCCGGAAATCCCGGGCGCCGGAAGCGGTCTTCGCGAGGCCGCCGCTCTACCTGCCGGGTTCCGCCTGCACCGCCTGGGCGCCGTCGCGAGCACGAACGACGAGGCCCGGCGCCTGGCGCAGCTGGACGCACCGGACCGGACGGTCGTACTCGCCGAGACCCAGACCGCCGGCCGCGGGCGGTACAGCCGGCAATGGGAATCGCCGCGCGGCAACCTGTATGCCTCCTTCGTCTTCCGGCCGGCCGTCGCGCCGCGGCACGCCGGGCAGATCGGCTATGTCGCTGCCCTGGCGGTCCACGATACGGTCGCGGCGCTGACCGGCAGTCCCTCGGCGGTCGCCTGCAAATGGCCGAACGACGTGCTGGCCGGCGGGGAAAAGATCGCCGGAATCCTCCCCGAATCCTCGATCGGCTCCGACGGCGCGCTGGAATGGATCGTCCTCGGCATCGGACTCAACGTCGTCAGCGCTCCGGCCGACGCGTTGCGGCCCGCGACCAGCCTGAGCGCGCAGGGCGGCAGCCGGCTCGATGCCGGAACCGTGCTGGCCCGGCTCAGCCGGTCGCTCGACGGGTGGATGGTTCGCTGGATCGGCGACGGCTTCGATTGCATCCGCAAGGCGTGGCTCGACCGGGCCGGGCCGGTGGGCTCGGAAATTCGGGTCGTCCTGTCCGAACGCAGCGTCGCGGGCCGTTTCGGCGGCCTCGATCGCGACGGCGCCCTGATCCTCGAAACGGCGGCCGGGCGGGAGATCGTCCACAGCGGAGAGGTCTTCTCCGCCGGGGGGCGCTGATGCTGCTCGCGATCGATTCCGGAAATACGAACATCGTCTTCGGCGTGCACGACGGGGCCGGGTGGCGCGCCGTCTGGCGCAGTGCGGCCAGCGGCGACCGGACGGCGGACGAGCTGGCGGTCTGGATGATGCAGCTCTTCGAGATGAAAGAACTGGAACGCCGCGCCGTCGACGCCGCCATCATCGCCAACGTGGTGCCGAGCAACGATTTCAGCCTGCGTTCCCTGTGCCGGGACCATTTCGGAATCGAACCGCTGGTCATCGGCGACGCCGCTGTCCGCCTCGGCATCGAACTGCTGACCGACGCGCCGGAAGAGGTCGGCGCCGACCGGATCGCAAACGCCGTCGGCGCCTTCTGCGAGCATGGCGGGCCGCTGATCGTGATCGACTTCGGGACGGCGACGACCCTCGACGTGGTGGACGGGGCGGGCAACTATTGCGGCGGCGTCATCGCGCCCTCGGCCGCCCATTCGGTCGATGCGCTGCACCGGGCCGCGGCGCAACTGCCGCGCATCGACGTGCGCCGGCCGGCGAGCGTCGTCGGCACCGCCACGGTTCCGGCCATGCAGTCCGGGGTCTACTGGGGCTATGTCGGCCTGATCGAAGGGCTGGTCCGCCGGATCCGCGAAGAGCGCGGTACGCCGATGAAGGTGGTGGCCACCGGCGGCCTGGCCGAAATCTTCTGCGAAGCGACGGACGCCATCGATCTCCTGGACCCCGACGTCACCTTGCGCGGATTGCGCGAAATATTCGCCAGAAACCGCGCATGAGCGGCGACGCCCTCCATTTCCTGCCGCTCGGCGGCGCCGGCGAAATCGGCATGAACCTCAACCTGTTCGGCTATCGCGGCCGCTGGCTGATGGTCGATCTCGGCGTTACCTTCGGCGATCCCACGATTCCCGGGATCGAAGTGATTACGCCGGACCCGGAATTCATCGCCGACCGCCGCGACCGGCTGGCCGGGCTGGTCCTGACCCATGCCCATGAAGACCATATCGGCGCGGTGCCCCACCTCTGGCGCCGGCTGAAATGCCCGATCTATGCCACCGGCTTCACCGCTTCGGTGCTCAAGCGAAAGCTTGCCGAGGCCGACCTGGAGGACGAGGCCCGGATTACCCCGATCGAACCGGGCGCGCCGTTCGACGTCGGCCCGTTCAGCGTCGAGCTCATACGGCTGACCCATTCGATCCCCGAGCCGAACGCCTTGCTGATCCGCACCCCGCTGGGCGCCGTCTTCCACACCGGCGACTGGAAGCTCGATCCGGATCCCCTGATCGGCGCGCCGGTCGACGAAGCCGCCCTGCGGCGCATCGGCGATGCCGGCGTCCTGGCGCTGATCGGCGATTCGACCAACGTGTTCGAGGAAGGCCGGTCCGGCTCGGAGGCCGACGTCCGGCAGAGCCTGATCGAACTGGTCGGGAAGTACGACAGGCGGGTGGCGATCGCCGCTTTCGCCTCGAATGTCGCGCGGCTCGAAACCATTGCCGCGGTCGCAAAGGCGACCGGGCGGCATGCCGCCCTGTGCGGCCGGTCGCTGCGCCGGATGGACGAGGCCGCCCGCGAAAACGGCTACCTGCGGGACTGGCCACGGTTTCTCGGCGAAGAAGATGCTGCGAAGCTGCCGCGCGAACGGGCGCTGATCGCCTGCACCGGCAGCCAGGGCGAGCCGCGCGCGGCTCTCGCCCGCATCGCTGCCGGCAGCCATCCCAAAATCGGCCTCGACGAAGGCGACGCGGTGATCTTCTCCTCGCGCAAGATTCCCGGCAACGAACGCGCCATCGCCCGGCTCCAGGACATGCTGGTGCACCGCGGCGTCGAGATCGTTACCGAATCCGAGCATTTCGTCCATGTCAGCGGCCACCCGGCGCGCGACGAACTGGTCGACATGTATCAGTGGATCCGGCCGCAGATCGCGGTGCCGGTCCATGGCGAGCGCCGCCATCTGCACGAGCACCGGCGGCTGGCCCGCCGCTGCCAGACGCCCCAGGCCATCGTCGCGACGAACGGCGAGATGGTGCGCCTGGCGCCCGGCCCGGCGGCCATCGTCGAGAAGGTCCATAGCGGCCGTCTTGCGGTCGAGGGGGAGAACCTGCTGCCGGTCGACGGTCCGGTCATCCGCGAACGCCGCCGCCTGATGGACAACGGCGCGGCCGTGGCCACCGTGGTGGTCGACGCGAAGGGCGAGCTTCTGGAAGACGCCATCGTCACCCTGGCCGGCCTCGGCGGCGAGGACGAGCGGCGGGACGACGCGCTCTACGACGCGCTGATCGACGCCGTGGACGAGGCGGTGGACGGCCTGTCGCCGGGCGGGCGGCGCGACGACGAAAAGCTTGAACAGGCGGTCCGCGCCGCGATACGCCGGGTGATCCGCAGCGAAACCGGCAAGCGCCCGGCGACCGACGTCCATGTCGTGCGCCTGACGCCGGCCCTGATCGACCGGGCACAGGAATAAGGGCGCAAGCACAAGGGCAGAAGCATGATCGGCCGCCTCAACCATGTCGCCATCGTCGTTCCCGACTTGGCCGCCGCCTCGGCGACCTACCGGGATACGCTCGGCGCAACCGTATCGGAGCCGAAGGACCAGCCGGCCCACGGCGTCACGACCGTCTTCGTCGAGTTGGACAATACGAAGATCGAACTGCTGCACCCGCTGGGCGAGGGCTCGCCGGTGGCGAAATTCCTCGAGAAGAACCCGTCCGGCGGCATGCACCATGTCTGTTACGAGGTCGACGACATCCTGGCGGCCCGCGACCGGCTGGTGGCCGAAGGCGCCCGGGTGCTGGGCGACGGCGAGCCCCGCATCGGCGCCCACGATAAGCCGGTGCTGTTCCTGCACCCCAAGGATTTCTGCGGCACGCTGGTCGAGCTGGAGCAGGTCTGACACCGCCGCTTCCGGCCCCGGCCCCTGACGATTTCCCATGAGCATCGTCGAAGCCATTGTCGTGTTCGCCATCGTCTGGTGGCTGTTCTTCTTCATGCTGCTGCCCTGGGGCGTCGAACGGAACCGTGCGCCCGAGCCGGGCCACGACGCCGGCGCCCCGGTCCGGCCCAAGCTGGTGCGCAAGGCGCTGGCCGCGACCGTGCTGGCGGCGGTGGCGACGGTGGCGATCCGCTGGGCCGTCCAGAGCTATTTCGCGGATTTCTGAGGCGCGCGCGCCGTTGCCTTGCCCGGCCCGAAACCCTACAGTCCGGACGCTTCCGCCGGGCCCGGAGGCTCTCGAATAGTCATGTCCGACAACGCTTCCCCAGCCAGCCGAGACCGAGCCGCCATGCGCCTCACCCGCTTTTTCCTGCCGACGCTGAAGGAAACGCCCGCCGAGGCGCAGATCGTGTCGCACCGCTACATGCTGCGGGCCGGCATGGTGCGCCAGGCGAGCGCCGGCATCTATTCGTGGCTGCCGCTGGGCTATCGCGTGCTGAAGAAGATCGAGCAGATCGTGCGTGAGGAGCAGGACCGGGCCGGCGCCGTCGAGATGCTCATGCCGACCATCCAGTCGGCCGACCTGTGGCGCGTCTCCGGCCGCTACGACGACTACGGCAAGGAGATGCTGCGCATCGAGGACCGGCACGGGCGGGACATGCTCTACGGCCCGACAAACGAGGAGCTGATCACCGAAATCTTCCGCACCTCGGTGCGCAGCTACCGCGACCTGCCGAAAAACCTCTACCACATCCAGTGGAAGTTCCGCGATGAGGTCCGCCCGCGCTTCGGCGTCATGCGCGGCCGGGAATTCTTCATGAAGGACGCCTATTCCTTCGCGCTCGACTATCCGGGCGCGGTCCACGCCTACAACCAGATGTTTGTCTCCTACCTGCGCACCTTCGCCCGGATGGGCCTCCAGGCGATCCCGATGCGCGCCGAGACCGGGCCGATCGGCGGCGACCTGAGCCACGAGTTCATCATCCTCGCCGACACGGGAGAAAGCGCCGTCTACTGCCACAGGGACATGCTCGCCTTCGACATCTTCACCGAAGACGTCGACTATGACAGCGATTTGCAGCCGATCGTCGACCACTGGACCGGCCTCTACGCCGCGGCCGACGACAAGCACGATCCGGCAGCCTGCCCGGTGGCGCCGGAAGACCTGGTCGAGGCCCGGGGCATCGAGGTCGGCCATATCTTCTATTTCGGCGCGAAATATTCAAAACCCCTCGGCGCCGTGGTGACCGGGCCGGACGGCAAAGAGGTTCCGGTGGAGATGGGCTCCTACGGCATCGGCGTATCGCGGCTGGCCGGCGCGATCATCGAGGCCAGCCACGACGAAAACGGCATCGTCTGGCCGGAGGCGGTCGCGCCCTTCCGGGTCGGGCTGATCAACCTGCGTGCGTCGGACGAGGCCTGCGTTTCGGCCTGCGATGCACTCTACGGCCGGCTGAACGCGGCCGGCGTCGAATGTCTCTACGACGACAGCGAAGACAGCGCCGGCGCGAAATTCGCCCGGATGGACCTGATCGGCCTGCCCTGGCAGATCATCGTCGGGCCGCGCGGCGTGAAGGCTGGAACCGTGGAGTTGAAGAACCGCAAGACCGGCGCGCGCGAGGAACTCAGCGCCGAATCGGCGTTCGCGCGGCTCGCGGCCTGAGGCCGCGCATGGCGTCCGGGGAGCGGTTTTCGGTGTTTTCGCCGGCAGAACGCATGATCGCCTTCCGCTATCTGCGGCCGCGCAGGAGCGAAGGCTTCATTTCCCTGATCGCCGCCTTCGCCTTCCTGGGCATCGTGATCGGGGTGGCGACGCTGATCGTCGTCATGTCCGTGATGAACGGCTTCCGCGCCGAACTGCTCTCGCGCGTGCTGGGCTTCAACAGCCACGTCGTCGTCTACGGCAGCGACCGGCCGATCCGCGACCATGGCCGGCTGGTCGCCGAAATCCGCAGGATCGAGGGCGTCGTGACAGCGGCGGCGGTCGTCGACGGCCAGGTCATGGCCTCGGCCGGCAAGCGCAGCAGCGGCGCCTTCGTTCGCGGCATCGCGCCGGAGGACCTGAAACGCCATCGCCTGCTGAGCGGCAGTCTGGACGAGGGCGCTTTGGCGCGCTTCCGCGACGGGACGCTGATCCTGGGGCGGCGCATGGCCTCCTATCTGGGCGCGGGGACCGGGAGCCGCGTCCGCCTGCTGTCGCCGAAATGCGATCCGACGCCGGTCGGCTGCGTGCCGGGCATCGCCTCCTTCACCGTCGCCGGCCGGTTCGACGTCGGCATGTCGGAATACGACCGCGGCTACCTCTTCATGCCGCTGGAGACCGCGCAGGACTTCTTCAGCGTCGACGACGGCGTCACCAATATCGAAATCGCAGTCGACGATCCGGACCGGGTCGACGCGGTGGCCGAGCGGGTGCGGGCGCTGGAGATACCGGGCGCTTTCGTGCGGACCTGGCAGGACGTCCACGCGACCTTCTTCGGCGCGCTCAAGGTCGAGCGGAACGTCATGTTCCTGATCCTGACCCTGATCATCCTCGTCGCCGCGTTCAACATCGTCTCCAGCATGATCATGCTGGTGAAGCAGAAGGGCCAGGCCATCGCGATCCTGTGCACCATGGGCGCGACCCGCGGCAACATCCTGCGCCTGTTCTTCATGACCGGCGCGACCATCGGCGTGGCCGGCACCTTCTTCGGCGTGCTGCTCGGGCTCGGCGTGGCCTACAACATCGACCGGTTCAAGCGATGGATCGAAGACCTGCTCGGCGCCGAGCTGTTTCCTGCTACGGTCTATTTCCTGTCGAGCCTGCCGTCGAAGGTCGAGCTGCCGGAAGTTGCGCAGATCGTGGCGATGGCGCTGGTGCTGACCTTCCTGGCGACGATCTATCCGGCCTGGCGGGCGTCGCGGCTCGACCCGGTGGAAGCCCTGCGCAATGAATGAGCCGGCGCCCGCGCCCGCGTCGAAGTTGGCCGCGCCGCTGCTGGCGCTCGAAGGCGTGCACAAGGCCTTCCGGCAGGGCGGGCGGGATATCGAAGTGCTGCGCGGCGCCGACCTGGCGGTCCGGCCGGGCGAGATGGTGGCGCTGGTCGGCCCGTCGGGCGCCGGCAAGTCGACCCTTCTGCATATCGCCGGCCTGCTCGAGCGGCCGGACGGCGGCCGGGTCGTGCTGTGCGGAGAGGATTGCGCCGGCCTGTCCGGCCAGCAGCGGGCGCTGCTGCGCCGCCGGCTGCTCGGCTTCGTCTACCAGTATCATCACCTGCTGCCGGAATTCAGCGCGCAGGAAAATGCGATGCTGCCGCAAATGCTGGCCGGCGCGGGAAAGGCCGCCGCGGCGGCGCGGGCGGCGGAGCTGCTGGAGGGCCTCGGGCTGCGCGACAGGATCAGGCACCGGCCGGCGCAATTGAGCGGCGGCGAGCAGCAGCGGGTCGCGATCGCCCGGGCCGTCGCCAACCGGCCGCAGGTGCTGCTCGCCGACGAGCCGACCGGCAACCTGGACCAGGCGACGGCCGAGCGCGTGTTCGGCCAATTCCTGAAGCTCGTGAAGGAAAGCGGCATCGGCGCCCTGGTCGCGACCCACAATCCGGCGCTGGCCGGGCGCATGGACCGGATCCTCGAAATCGCCGAGGGCCGGCTGAGAGTGCGCCGGGCCGGATAGCCCGGCTTGTTCACAGGTTTTCCACCGAACGATCCCCCGGAATCTGCATTGTCGATGCGCGCGGGCGGGGCGCGGCGCGCGAATTGCATGTAGATTTGGGGAGCCGACCGATCGGCTTCCCCAACCCGCCGCGCCGGACTGCCCATGCCCCACGCCGACTTCGTCCACCTCCGGGTTCATTCCGCCTATTCGCTGTCCGAAGGGGCGCTCAAGATCCCGGATATCGCGACGCTCTGCAAAGCGAACCGCATGCCGGCGGTGGCGATCACCGACACCAACAACCTGTTCGGCGCGCTCGAATTCTCCCAGACCTGCGCCGGGGCCGGCGTCCAGCCGATCGTCGGCTGCCAGCTGGCGGTCGCCTTCGAGGCGTCGAACCCGAACCGCCTCCAGCGCGACGCGTTCGACCGGCTCGTGCTGCTGGCGCAGAACGAGGCCGGGTACCGGAACCTGCTGACGCTGACATCCCGGGCCTTCCTGGCTGTCGAGGCCGGGGCGGCGCCCCATGTCCCCGGCGACGCGGTCGCGGCTCATGCCGAAGGCCTGATCGCGCTCACCGGCGCGCACGGTCCGCTCGGCCGGTACCTGGCGGCCGGACAGGACGATGCGGCGGAAGCGGTCTGCGCGCGGCTCAAGGCCATCTTCGGCGACCGGCTCTATATCGAGATCGCCCGTCAGGGGGTGCGCGACGACACGGCGATCGAGCCGAAGCTGCTGGCGCTCGCCGATGCCACGAATTTGCCGCTGGTCGCGACCAACGAGGCGTTTTTTGCCGAGGAGGGGATGTTCGCCGCCCACGACGCCCTGCTGTGCATCGCCGGCGGCAACTCGGTCAACGAGCCGGACCGGCGGCGGCTGACCCCGGAGTTCCGCTTCAAGACGGCCCAGGAGATGCGCGCCCAGTTCGCCGACCTGCCCGAGGCGCTGGACAATACCCTGGCGATCGCCGAGCGCTGCGCCGTCATGGCGGAGACCAGGGCGCCGATCCTGCCCCATTTCGTTTCCGAGGCCGGCCGTTCGGAAGCCGACGAGCTGCGCCACCGGGCGACCGAAGGGCTGGAAGAGCGTCTGGCCGGGCATGTCGTGGACGCCGGCGCTCCCGAGGCGGAGCGCGAGGCCGCGGCCCGGCCCTATCGCGAGCGGCTCGAAACCGAACTCGGCATCATCGAGACGATGGGCTACCCCGGCTATTTCCTGATCGTCGCCGATTTCATCCAGTGGGCCAAGGGAGAGGGCATCCCGGTCGGGCCCGGGCGCGGCTCCGGCGCCGGCTCCGTCGTCGCCTGGGCCCTGACGATCACCGATCTCGACCCGCTGCGCTGGGGCCTGCTGTTCGAGCGCTTCCTCAATCCCGAGCGCGTCTCCATGCCGGACTTCGACATCGATTTCTGCCAGGAACGGCGGGATGAGGTGATCCGCTACGTCCAGCGCAAATACGGCGCCGACCGGGTGGCGCAGATCATCACCTTCGGCAAATTGCAGGCGCGCGCGGTGCTGCGCGATGTCGGCCGCGTGCTCGAAATGCCTTACGGGCAGGTCGACCGGCTGTGCAAGCTGGTGCCGAACAACCCGGCCAACCCGGTGACGCTCCAGGAAGCGATCGAAATCGAGCCGCAGCTCCAGGAACAGCGGCGCCAGGACGAAAGCGTCGCCCGGCTGATCGATATCGCCCTGCAGCTGGAAGGCCTGTACCGCCACGCCTCGACCCACGCCGCGGGCGTCGTGATCGGCGACCGGCCGCTCGAAGAGCTGATCCCGCTCTACCGCGACCCGCGCTCCGACATGCCGGTCAGCCAGTTCAACATGAAGGATGTCGAGAAGGCCGGCCTGGTCAAATTCGATTTTCTCGGGCTGAAGACCCTGTCGGTCCTGCAAACCGCGGTCGACCTGCTCAGGGCCCGCGGCATCGAAGTCGACCTGGAGCGCCTGCCGCTCGACGACGCCGGGACCTACGAGATGATCTCGCGCGCCGACACGACGGGCGTGTTCCAGCTGGAAAGCAGCGGCATGCGCGACGTGCTGCGCCGCCTGAAACCCGACCGGTTCGAGGACATCATCGCCGTCGTCGCCCTCTACCGGCCCGGCCCGATGGAGAATATCCCGTCCTACATCAACCGGAAGCACGGCGTCGAAGCCGTCGCCTACGACCATCCGAAGCTGGAGCCTGTGCTGAAGGAAACCTTCGGCATCCCGATCTACCAGGAGCAGGTCCAGCAGATGGCCCGGGATCTCGCCGGCTACACGCTGGGCTCCGCCGACCTGCTGCGCCGCGCCATGGGCAAAAAGATCAAGGCGGAGATGGACGCCCAGGGCGCGACCTTCATCGCCGGCTGCGCCGAGCACAGCAGCATCGAGGAACGTCAGGCGCGGCAGATCTTCGACACCATGGCGGCCTTCGCCGGCTACGGCTTCAACAAGTCCCACGCCGCCGCCTATGCGCTGGTCGCCTATCAGACCGCCTGGTTCAAGGCGAACCATCCGGTCGAGTTCTACGCCGCTTCCATGTCGTTCGACATGGGCAACGCCGACCGGATCGCCAATTTCCGGCGCGAATTGCAGCATGAAGGAATCGACCTGCTGCCGCCCGACGTGAACCGCTCGGACGTCGCCTTCGCGGTCGAGGACGGCGCCGTGCGCTACGCCCTGGCGGCGCTCAAGAATGTCGGCGCGGCGGCGATGGAGAGCCTGGTGCGCGAGCGCGAGGCCGAGGGCCGGTTTCGGGATGTCGGCGACCTGGCCGACCGGCTCGGCACCGGCGTCGTCAACAAGCGGCAGATGGAGCATCTGGTCAAGGCGGGGGCGCTGGATTCGCTGAACCCGAACCGCCGGCAATTGTTCGAGGGTGTGGACGCCATCGCGCGGCTGGCCGCGGTCGCCGCCGACGACCGGTCGAGCAACCAGGTGAGCCTGTTCGGCGACGATCCGGCCGCCGCCGGCGCGGCCCTGCGCCTGCCCGACGTGCCGGACTGGCCGTTGACCGACCGGCTGCGCCATGAGTTCGAGGCGGTCGGCGTCTACCTGTCGGCCCATCCGCTGGACAGCTACGCCAGGAGCCTGGAGAAGATGGAGGTCGTGTCCTACGGCCGGCTGGTCGAGCGGGCCCAGGCCGGAGAGCCGCCGTCCGTGGCACGGCTGGCCGGCACGGTGATCGGCCGCAAGGAGCGGCGCAACGCCAAGGGCAACCGGTTCGCCTTCGTCCAGCTCAGCGATGCGAGCGGCATCTACGAGGTCACGGCGTTTTCCGAAGCCTTGGCGGACAGCCGGGACCTGCTGGACGATGCGGCGGAAACCAACGCGCCGGTGCTGGTCAACGCCGATGTCCGGATCGAGGACGGCGATTCGGTGCGCCTGCTGGTCCGCTCGTTTGCGACCCTGGATTCGGCGGCGGCGCGCTCGACCCGCGGCTTCCGGATCTTCCTGGCCGGCGACGAGGCGGTCGGCCCGCTGCACGGCCTGCTCGCCCGCCAGCAGGGCGGCCACGGCACCGTCGACCTGGTGGTGCCGTGGGGCGAGCGCGAGGCCGAAATCCGCCTCGGCATGCCGATCCCGACCGCCCCGGCGGTCCACCAGGCGATCAAGTCGATCCCCGGCGTCGTGCATGTGGAGGAGGTGTAGGGTGGGGCGGGCTCCGGCTGTCGCGGATAGACGGACGCCATACATCCCTGCCGCCGATTATGCCGGCGACCCGCGTGCCGGGCCGCGCCGGGCCGCGCCGGGGCGGAGAAATCGCTTGACAGGCCGATATAGAACATTATATGAACAAATGGGCATTCGGCCGGCGGGGCCGCGCGGCCAGCCGATGTGGGCAATCTGGGAAATTATGGATAGCTGTCATAATTTGTGCACGGACGCCGGAGCGGAAATGGCGGATTTCTGCGGATTTCGCGCCGGAAAAAGCGGCTCGGCGGCGAAAAAAAACGAAATATAGACCGGTCTGTCTCATCCTTGAAGCCGGGCCGCTCATGCGCAACGGAGGAGGATACCGCCACGGATCATGACGAATCATGACATTTCATGACACATCCGGGACCGTCATCCCGGCCGGGCGCAAACCCGACACCGTCATTCCGACCGAGCGAAGCGAGTGGAGGAATCTCGACTCGATCCCGACAACGGGACCCGGAAGCCAGCGACGGGATTCCTCCACTTCGCCCCGGATCAGATCCGGGGCTCCGGTCGGAATGACGGGAGGGGTTTGCGGTTTCGGTGTCCGGTTCGGAACGGCGGACGGGGGCGAAGAAGGCGGCGCCATGACAAATCATGACATTTCATGACGCAGGCAATGGCCGGTCCCCCGGATGCTCCCCGGTGCCCCAGGCGCTCCGCCGCGCCTTCGGCCTCGACCTTGCGCGCGCCGGCACGATGGCCGGCGGCCGGCTTATCGCGCCAGCGCTTTCGCGATCGTCGTCGCGTTGTGGCGCATCATGTCGAGATAGGTCGGCGCCGGACCGTCGGGGCCGGACAGGGCGCCGGGATAGAGCGTGCCGCCGATCCTGGCGCCCGTCTCCTCCGCGATGCGCTTCAGGAGCCGCGGATCGGTTATGTTTTCGACGAAGACGGCGCGAATGCCCTCTTTGCGGATCTGCCGGACCAGGCGGGCGACACCCTTTGCCGACGCCTCCGATTCGGTGCTGAGCCCCTGCGGCGCGATGAAGGTCAGCCCGTATCGGCGGCCGAAATACTGGAACGCGTCGTGGGAGGTGACGACTGTCCGGCGCCCTGCGGGAAGCCTGGCGACGATCCTGTCGATTTCCGCGTCGAGGGCCTCGAGTTTGTCCTGATAGGCCGCGCGATTGCGGTCGAACGCGCCGGCGTTCGCCGGATCGGCCTTTGCAAGCGCCGCCGCGATGTTGTGCGCATACACCGTTGCGTTGCGGACGTTCTGCCAGACATGGGGGTCGAAGGCGCCGTGGTCGTGGCCTTCGTGCCCGGCGTGATCTGCGTGATCGTCGTGGCCGGCGTGATCGTCGTGGCCGCCCTCCTCGAAAGCGATCGGCTCGATGCCGTCGGTCGCCACCACCCGGATGCCGCGGAAGTCCGAAGCGTCGATCAGGCGGTCCAGCCAGCCTTCGAACTGGAGTCCGTTGACGACAAGGATCTTCGCTTCGCGGACGGCCCGCGCGTCGGCGGGGGTCGGCCGGTAGACATGCGTATCCCCGTCGGGGCCGACGAGCGTCGTGACGGCGACATGCTTTCCGCCGATGCGCTTCACAATGTCGCCGAGGATCGAGAAGGTGGCGACCACCGGGATCGGTTTGCCGGATTGGGCCACGGCCGGGCCGGCGAGCGACTGGACGAATGACGGGACGAGTGACAGGGCCAGGACGGCGGCGGCGGAAGTCAGAAGCGTTCTGCGGGCGGGCATCGGAACTCCTTTCAGGCTTCGAGATAGCGGCGCGGGAAGGCCCGCCCGGCGAGACTTCCGACCGGTCCGAAGACCAGCGACAGCGCGTAGGCGAGACCCGCGACGAGAATGATCGCCGGCCCGGACGGCAGGCTGAAATGGTAAGAGAGAAGAAGGCCGCTCAGGCTCGCGAGCATCGCAACCGAGACCGCGACGGCGGTCAGCGCGCCGATGCCGATCGCCCAGAAGCGCGCGGCGGCGGCGGGAAGGATCATGATGCCGACGACCATCAGCGTGCCGAGCGCGTGAAAGCCGCCCACGAGGTTCAGCACGACGAGGGCAAGAAACGTGAAATGCGTCACGGCGCTGAGCCCGCTCACCGAGCGCAGGAACTGCGGGTCCGCGCATTCGAGGACGAGCGGCCGGAACAGGACGGCCAGGGTCGCGACCGAGAGGCTCGCGATCGAGCACAGAAGGACCAGCGCGTCGTCGTCGAGCGCCAGTACGGTCCCGAAGAGGACATGCATCAGGTCGACATTGCTGCCCCGGGTGGACACGATCAGCACGCCGACCGCCAGCGAGATCAGGTAGAAGGCCGCCAGGCTCGCATCCTCGCGCAGCGCCGTGACGCGGGTCACGAAGCC
>JAPPLJ010000064.1 GCA_028819475.1 Rhodospirillaceae bacterium | reverse complement strand
CCGACATAGAGGCACTCGAAGACGATGCGCAGCAGCGGCACCCAGGTCTCGGCCTGACGGCCGATCGCCCGGTAGGCCGAAACCGTCTGGGCCTCGGCCCGGGCTTCCGTATAGGCCCTGAGCGCCGCCGCGTTGCCGGCTTCGGCCGCCCACTGCTCGCCGGCGTCGTGGACGGCGTTGAGGACCATTTGCTGGCGCATGATCTCGGCCGCGCTCCGGGACGCGCCGATGAGGAAGGCGTGCGCGGCCGGAAGGGCGGTCAGGAGTTCGGCCCGCGCCAAGGCTTCCGTCCTGGCATCCGGGAATATCCGCCGCCCGAACACGGTGCCGGCGCGCTGGATTTCGGCGGTCCACTGGCCGTTCAGCCGTGACGCCGCATCCCGGCAGGTGACGATCTGCCGGTCGATCGGCGTGGCGCCGGTGCCGGTCGCGGCCTGGCGCGTCGCGAACTCGACCATGCGCGCCGGCGAGGCCCCGGCCGAGGGCGAGCCAGTGGCAGTCACCAGCGACCAGATGTCCGTGCTCTCCCGCAAATCGTCGGCCGAGATGTGGCCGAGCAGCAGGGCGTGGAACACGCATTGCCGGGCGTAGTTGCGGACGTTGCGGGCGAACACCGCATCGGTGATCTCGAGGCGGGTCGTCCTGGCCGCGAGCCGGGCCCCGAAGATCAGCCCGTGGCGCCGGTAGTGGAGATCGTTCGGCAGGGTGAAGGCCTGCTCGGTAAGCCGGGTCAGCCCGTCGCCGACCTGGCTGGTCAGCGAGGCGAAGAGCGCGAGCCCGATCGGAACGTTGGCGACCACGGCGGGCGCGAGCGTCGGATCCAGACGGTCGACCACCCGCACCGTCGCCTTGGGCACGATCATCGCGCCCCAGACCGCCACGAACAGCAGCATCCACTTGGCGTTGTCCTTCCACGAGCCGCCGAAGGCGGTGCGGAACAGGACCCAGGCGAGCCCCGCGACGCCGGCGAGCTGCCCGAGGGTGACGAAGGCGCCGCCCGCGGTAATCGCCGCGACGGCGTTCAGCAGGTCGACCAGGTAGACGCCGCCGCCGAGGGTGAAGAGCTCGTACATCTATAAGGCGTCAGCGCGACCCGGCGCCGGCGCCGCCGCGGGCGAAGGCCAATGCCGCGCGGAGATCGGCCGACAGGGCGCCGGCGAGTTCGGTCTCGATCAGCCTGAGCTTCTCGACCACGGCGAGCGCCGTGTTGAGCCGCTGGAGCCCCTGATGCCTGTGCCGCGCCAGGGCGACGCGGTTCGCTCTCAGCCCCTCGCGCCATTTCTGCAACTGCTCGCCGTCGGCGATGTCGAGGGTTCCGGCGCGCTCCTCGACAGCGCGGTGGAGGTCCGCGATCCAGACCTGCATGACGTCGAGCGCCACGGCCTCGGCGAGGGCGTCCATTTCCTGGTCGATCACGGCGCCCCGGTAGGCCGCGGCCGTGTTTGCGACCCGGTAGACCGGCAGGGTGGTGAGGTTGACGAGCCCGAGCGCCGCGGCGGGCGGCGCGGTATCGGTCCTGACGGCATCGACGAGATCGCGCAGCAGCCCGGCCACCCGCGCCCGGAAGCCCCGGTTGGCCGGGATGGTCACCGTGCCGAGGCTCGGGTTGAGGCAGAGGTTCGTGGTGTCGCAGCGGTAGACCGGCAGCGCGCCGCCGCCCTCCATCAGCACCTCGGTGACGCGGCGGTCGAGGGCCAGCGGCTCCAGGATGCGCACCCTGGGTCCGGAAGTGTCGGAATCGGACGTCGGCGACGTCACGATCAGCGTGCCGGTCACCGCCATGGCGAACTCGGCAAGCTGGGTGTCCCCGGACAGGAAGGACGAGCTTCTTATGGCCTTCCAGGCGTAGTTGACGTTGACCGGCACCTGGTCGGCCATGGCGCCGGAGGCGCTGGCGAGGGTCGAGTTGCGCTTGCCCGCCGCACCGCAGCCGTGCTTGGCGGCGGCGTAATCGCTGAATATCCCCTGGCCGGTGCCGATCGCGGCGCAGATCGCGGCCGAGGCCCGGTCGTTCTTCGACCAGAGGGCGCCGACCAGCGCCTGGGCGGTCTCGCAGCTGTTCAGGTTCTGGGAGTTCACCCATTGCGCCAGCGCCCGCAGCTTGGCCATGGTCTCGGCGATCACCGGCGAGATCGTCTCCAGGGCCAGCTCGAAGGCGAACCCGACCGCGTTCTGGGCGACCGCGCGGGCGAACGCCACGAGCTGGTCGGAGTTGATGAAGGAGAACGCCCCGGCGAACGCGTCGATGCCGCCGCAGCCGGCCCGGAAGGAAGGCAGGCTGATCGACGCGATCTGCTCCGAGCGCACCGGTGCACGCAGGTAGAGGTTGCCGAGGGTCCAGTGGCCCGAGGCCTGGCCCTGGAAGGCGGTCGGGCCGGTGGTGTTGACCGCCGCACCCCGCCAGAAGCGGTTCATTTCCGAGAGCACGTCGGCGCGGGCCGGGACAGCCGCGAACAGCAGGACGGCAAGCAGGAGGACGGCGCGGCCCAACCGAACTTCGGTGGATTCGATATGCCGCAAGGTTCTCCTAATAGTCACTTCCGGGCTCCAGGGCGGTGAGCGCGAAGATCCGCTCGGCCATCTGGTCCTCGGCCATGACGCCGAAGCCGACCGGCAGGATCCGCTTCGTTTGGGTATCGAACAGCACGAGCGCGGGCACCGGCGCGTTGCCGAGGCCGAGCCGGGCGGCGCGGCCGTTGTCGGCGACCGCCTCGGGCCAGCCCTCCAGCGCCGCGCCGTCGAGGGAGACGGCGAGCACGTCCAGATCGTGGCGTTTGGCGAAGGCGCGCAGCAGCGGACCGAACACCCTGCAGCCCGCGCAGCCGGCAAGGCCGAGGTAGATCAGGCCGTAGCGCTCGCCGAGCCGGGCCAGCGCCCGGTCGCGGGCATCGCGACGCCGGTCCGACCAGACCTGCTTGGCGAGCGCGCCGACCGGGCGCCGCAGCGTGTAGTCGAGCGCCGGCGTCGCCCACACCGTGCGCCGGAAGGCGTCGGAGAAGGCCGCCGCCCGTTGCAGCGTCTCCTGCTGCAGGCGCAGATAGGCTGTCACCTTGGCAGGCGTCGGATCGAGGATCGCCTCGGCGCGGGCCTCTTCGAGCGCACGGCGCAGTTCGAGAATCCGCTCGGTCGCCGTGCGCCTGTCGTCGACGGCAGGCGGCGGCGCCTGCGGAGCGGCGTGATCTTGGCTTCTGTCGTGTCTGTCGCAATAGAAATGCCAGCCGAGCGACGGACGGTAGTCCGGCGCTCGTCCCGGACTCGATCCGGGACCCGATCCCGGACTTGATCCGGGACCCGGCCCGCACCAGGAGCGCCACTCGCCAGCCGTCGCGGCCGGGGCGGCGAAAGCGACCGCGACCATCCAGACGATGCCCGCCGCAACGGCGTAGGTCGAGGCGCGCGCCATCACTGGCCCCGCTGATAGAACTCGCGGATGCGCGTGCGCATGGCCGCTCCGGTGTCGCCGGCGTCGGGCAGCGACACGCCGGGCTCCTTCGCGCCGTCCATCAGGTTCTCGGTGAACTCGGAGAGGTCGAGGCGGGCGAAGTCGATGCGCTCGATCTCCGCCACGGTGAAGCCGCGGCAGTTCGACCAGCGGATGCCGAGCTGGCGGCGGCCCTGCTGCTGCAGGATGCGGCCGAGCTTGGAGCCGAACACGCACCAGTAGCGCGAGCGGCGGACGCAGATGCCGAAGATGATCTTCTTCGAGCAGCGCTTGCCGAGATAGTGGGTGTTGCCGGCGTTACGCTCCTTCGCCAGTTGCTTGTCCCTCGACGAGCAGTTGGCCAGGCCGACCAGCAGGCCGCTGTTCCTGCAGCAGTTGGCCAGCCCCCCGAAATGGACATGGCAGCGCCGGCGCTTGCCCTTGAAGAAGCGCATGTCGTCCCGGTCGAATTCCTCGCCGCCGAGCTCCAGCGCCATGTTGAGACGGGTGGTCGTCTCGACGAAGCCGGTGTTGGCCTGCGGCCGCACGGTCTCGCAGCCGGCGCCGACGCAATACCGCACGGTCCCGCAGGTCCCGCCGTCCTCCGCGTCGTCGAGTCCGGCGCTGCATTCCGCGGCGCTGCCCGAGGCGAGGCCGTCCGCGCCGTGCGCCGGAGACTGCGGCGACGCCGCGATGCCCTCCGTCCGGGTCACCGCCGGATCGGTCGCCGGCACGCTCGCCGCGGGCCGGCTTGTCGTCCCCTGGATTACCGCGCGCCCGGCCGCGCCGCCGGGATCGTCCGGATCGGCAAGGCGGGCGCGGCCCTCGTCCCGGAGCCGGCTTGCGCCGATGTTGCGCTCCGGCAGGTCGGTGCCGGCGTAGCCCGGCACGTCGGCCGCGTTGGAAGAATCCCGCGCGACGGCGCGCGCCGCCGCGTTGCCCGCATTGCCGATGGCGCGGGCGGCCTCTTTCGGGTCTGCCTGCGCCGACACGATCCACAGCATCAGGCAGACCAGCGCGAACATGGCGGTCCAGGTCAGCAGACGCACGACCCGCGTTCCGCGGTCCAGCGCGACCGCGATGCGGTCGTCCGAATGTGCGCTTCGTTCCGTCATGGCCGGTTTTCTCCTCTCAGGCGTTCGAGATGCAGGCGGGCGACATCGCGGCCGACGGCGCCCTCGTCGACGACGGCCTCCAGCGCCGCCGCCAGGCCGATGTTTCCGGTCACCAGGTCGTGTGGCGGCGCCGGGTCGTCCGCGCAGCCTCGGCTGCGGCAGGGCGGAACGCCGCCCGGCGCGACGACCACGGCGGGCACCCGCTCGATGCCGAACAGGCGGAACAGGCGCGGGTCGATGGCGACGCCCGTGTCATGGCCGCCGAGGCGCGCGCCGATCCGCTTCGCGGTCGCGGGCAGACCGCCTTTGCCGACGCCGCGCAGCACCAAGGGCGCGCCGCTGCGGGCTGCGTCGCCCGCCCATTGCCGCCAGCTCGCCGCAGGCACCGACAGGCTGGTGAAGATCAGAACTTCCGCCGTGCCCCCGCGGCCGTACGCATCGCCGGCGACGTGCTCCGCGTGGCTTTCGGCCGGGAGCGGGGCGGTGGATTGTCCGGCGCTGCCGGGTACGGTCTGCCGCGCGGTCCCGCGGGCGGGGTCCAGCGCACGGTCTATGATCGAGCGGGACCAGGCGCGGAGCGACTCCCGGCCGTTGCCGCCGGCCTTGCGCATCGCCTCGTCTGCCAGCCTCTCCGCCTCGGCGCCCGGCGACAGTTCTTCGGCCAGGACGGGTCGGCAGCATCCGGCCGTCAGCAGGACGCAGGCGAGCCCGGCAACGACGATGCCGGTCCGGTTCAGAGCAAACAGCACGATCGTTTTCTCCACAGCAGGTAGCCGAAGTTCTCGCCGGAAACCGGCAGTTCGCGCAGCGTCTCCCACAGCACCGAGGACCGTCCCGTCGGGTTGCAGCCGGTCGCCGCCGAGGTCGCCGGAACCGGCTCGGTCATCTGCCAGCGGTACTGTGACTTCTTCATCACCGGCATCGGGTAACGCCCGCACAGCGCCCGCGATCCCGAGGTGCCCCAGACGAGCCCGGCGCGGTGCAGCCGGTAGAGCAGTCGCTGGGCCGCCAGCAGCGAGGCCTGGACCCCGCCGACATGGGCCGCGACGTTTCCGGTCAGCGGATACATCCCGCCCTGGCAGCCGGCGCACCAGAACATCGAGTCGAGCGGCAGGCCCGCAGAGGCCGCGGCGCAGTCGGCGGCGCAGGCCGCCTGGGCCGGCAGGTTGGCGAACAGTGCCGCTTCCGGGTTGAGCAGGAAGGTCAGTTCGTCGTCGAGCCAGGCCGGATCGAGTTCCGAGGTCCAGGCGATGTCGAGGCCGCCGCCCTCCAGGCAGCCGAGGTCGAGCAGCACCCCAATCCAGGACAGGAGCGGATAGAAATAGTAGTGCGCGTGCCAGACCGAGCCCTGCGCGCCGTCTCCGCCGGAAGAGCCGGTACGGCCCCGCACGGCGTGCAGCCCCGGGTCGATGGTGAGGCCGCCGAGGTTGGGGAAGCACCAGGGCGTGCGGGTCACGTCCATCAGCCGGGCCGGTTCCCATACCCCGAGCGAGAGCCCGATCCGGGGGATCGGTCTGCCGCAGAAGCAGATCGGCGAGGACGGGTTGGGGGTGTCCGGCGCGCCCGCCGCTCCGCCGATGGAGATCGGCCCGATCGAGATCGGCAGCAGGCACTCCCAGCAGACATCCGTGATTGGGTTGACGAAGCGCCCGGTGCAGGACTGCGCCGAGACCGCGCCCGGCCACAGCAGGACCGCCAGGAGGAACGCGCAGGCGATGAGCGGACCCCTGTTCATCAGCCGGTGCCGGGATCGGCGCCATTGTCCGGAGCTTCCGCTTGCCGGGCAGCCTCTGCCTCTGCCGGGCCGGGGTTGCCGGAGTCCTGCGGTGCGTCGGCCGCCCGCCGTCCGGGCAGGATGCTGACCGTGCCCTGCGGACCCGCCACGACGATCTCGGTGATCGTCCGCTCGGTCCCGTCCTTGTCGGTGAAGCCGCGCGTCGCGACCCGGCCCTCGACCAGCACCGCGTCGCCCTTGCGCAGCATCTTCTCCACCGCGGCCGCGGCCGGGCCGTAGACGACGACCCGGTGCCATTCGGTGGCCTCGGTCGGCCGGCCCTCGCGGTCGGTCCATTTCTGGTTGGTGGCGAGCGAGAAGGCCGCCGCCTTGCCGCCGCCCTTCAGCGTGCGGACGTCCGGGTCGCGCCCGGCGCGGCCGAGCAGGGTGGCGCGGTTGACATGAAGCATGGTTTCAATCCTCCTGTTGGGGGGCTGGGCCTGTCCCGGACCTTGATCCGGGGCCATCCCGGTCCCCGGAACGTGTCCGGGGCAGGCTCTCGACCGGGAATTCGGTGATGCGGAGCTGCGTGCCGTCCTGGGCGACCAGGACCGGCGTCAGGCTGAGCCCGAACCGGGCCGCCAGGCGCCCGCCGGTGTCGAAGAAGAAGGGCCGGCCGTGCCGGCGCATCAGGTCGAGCGGCCGGCCGGCGAGCAGCACGATCTTGGCGGGCCGCCCGCTCTCCTCTTCCCGGGCGAGCGCCCAGGCGACCTCTGCCTCCCGCCTGCCGTCGACGAACAGCAGGTCGCGCGCGAGCGCGATCCGCTCCAGCGGATTGACCCGCGCGCCGGCGGCGGCGACGAGCGCGCCGTCCGGGGTGCGGATGTCCCGCGCGACCGTGATGGCGGGGTCGAACAGGCGGCTGCGTTCCTCCCTGGCGGGCGCGATGCCCGGCACGGGATCCGGTTCTTCCAGCTTCATCCGGGCACGCTCGCGGGCTTGCCGCTGCAAACGGGCCATTTCGCCGGACCGTTCCATCTCGTGGAGGCGGGCCTCGATCTGCGCCAGCAGGTCCGGCTCCGCCACCGGCCAGGTCGCGCCGCGCACGCCGAGATCCTTCGCCGACGCTGGCGTCGGCGCGGCGAGCGCCAGCGAGACGGCAAGGGCCGCCGCGGCGAACGGCCGGAAGGTCGCCTGCCCCGGACTTCGATCCGGGGGCATGGTGTCCGGCCCGGTCATGGCCTGGCCTTCGTCGGCGGACCGGTCAGCGTGTCGCCTTCTTCCCGAGCAGGAGGCGGTGATTCCGCCGGATGCGGCAGGATCGTGACGGAGCGTTCAGGACGACCGCCGTCCTCCGGTCCGACCAGCGGCCCCTTCAGCCCGAGCCAGGGGAGGTCCGGCAGGGCCACGGCCCGTCCGAGGATGCGACCGCGCGGCACGAGACCGATCTCGGCATAGCGGCTGTCGTGGCTGTCCCGGTGATCGGCGTGCAGGAAATAATGTCCCGGCGGTATGATCCCGGGCGCAATCGCTTCCAGCGGCCTCCCGTCGAGCGCCTGCGCCTTGGCGCGGCCGACCGGCTCGCCGTCCAGAAAGACCGTTCTGTCTATCGCAATTGCGATGCGCATGCCAGGCACGCCGCGCACGGTCTTGAGATACGGCACCCTCGCACTGAGCCCGGATCGTGGTCCGGGCCAGGCTCCATCCGGCGGGTCGAACAGCACCCGGTCGCCGATCTTCGGGTCCTCGCCGAACAGCGGGAAGGCGGCATAGCCCCAGGCCCGGTCCGACCAGCTCGCGTTGACATGAATGCGCGAGGCCGCGCCCAGCCAGACGGCCGCCAGCACGACCATGACAGCGAGGCCAACATGCCGGCGGCGCGGGCTCCCGGTGCGCAGCTTGAATGTCGGACGCAACGCCGTCACCGCCCGTCTCCCGGCGCAGCTCCGGCGCTCCCGCCCGTTCTCCGCGCAAGGAATTCGGCGAGCGTGGCTTCCACCTGCCGCGTCAGGTCCGGCGCCCCGGCCGCCACCGCGCGGGCCGGCAGCAGCACCGCGCCATGGCGCTTCGCCACCCGGTTGAGCGCAGCTTCCAGGGCCTCGCCCCAGGCCCGCACCTCTTCCGCACTCCTGCCCTGGCTCGCGGCGCGAGTCGAGTAGGCCGCCGTGAGTTCGGCCAGGCGCACCCCGGCGATGCGCGGCGGCGCCTCGACCCCATAGCGCAGCGTCGCCGCGGCCACTGCCGCCGCCATCCCGCCGGAGAGCAGAAGCGCAGATGCCAGCAGGCGGATCTCGCTCATGGTCCGTTCCCCGCCTGCGCGGCCGCCACGGTGACATGGGTCCGGCTGTCCCGGTGCTTGAACCAGGCCGCACCGTCCCGGTCGTGGAACATGTAGAAATAGTGGCCGGCCCAGTTGCGGTCGGCCGGTTCGGCCGACAGCACGCCCGCAGCGATCGCCGCGCGGAAGACCGCCCCGGCGTCCTCCTCGACGGTCATGCCGGACTCCACGGGCTGGCCGCGGTCAGGATGCGGCTGCATCGGCCGCTCCCCGGTCGCCCGCAAGCGCCCGGAACCGGGCGAGCCAGGCTTCCGCCGCCTTGTCCGGCGCAATCGAGCGGATGCGCCGCTTCAGCGGCGGGAAGGCGACGCCGGCGCCGGCCTGCGCATTCCCTTCCAGCAGGTCGCGGCTCTCGGTCGCCGCCGCCATGCGGGTCACGAACCGCAGCAATTCCGACTGCTCCTCGTCCGGCGCCGCATCGAGCCCGGCGGCCTCGCGCACCGCCGCCTCGATCGCCGTGGCGAGACGTCCGGTCCGGTCCATCGCGCGCTGCGAGCCCGGCGCCGCGCCCCGGAGCCAGGCCGAGGGCGCATCGGCGAGCAGCGCGTGCAGCGCCAGCGTCCGCCGGTCCTCGTCCCCGAGCCCGTCGAGGGCCTCGATCTCCTCCGACACGATCACGGCATGCGCCGCGACCGAGTGGTACTGCCGGCAGCAGCCGCCCCGCCGGCAGGTGTTCGCGAGCACATGGGCCAGCGCCTCGAAGTCGATATCGCCGGCCGTTACGGTCTCCGGATCGCCCGGCCAGTTGAGCGGCCGCTCGCCTGCTCCCCCGGTTCGGGGACCGGGGCGGGCTCCCTTCGATCCGGGGGCAGTGGGTTTCCGCGTCATGCGTCTTCTTCCATGTCTGTTTTTTCTGAATGTCCGGTAGCGGTTCCTGCGAGCCGGTCGATGGCCTCGACCGTGGAGAGCCCTTCGGCCTTGAGGGTTTCGACCGCGGCGAAGGCCGGGCCGCGCGAGGAGAACAGCGCCACCGACCAGGCGTCGAGCACCAGCCGCGCGACCCGCCAGCCGTCCGGGCCGTGCAGCACCAGCTCGGCGTAGCGCCCGTCGGCGGTGGTGAGTGACTTCAGCGCGCGTTCCATGCCGGGGTCGCAGTGGATGCGCTTCTCGGATTTGAGCAGCTCGACCGATTCGTCCTTCTGGGCGAGGAAGATCACCCAGTCCGAGTTCTCCCAGGCGGCGCGGGCCGCCGGGTTGGCGTAGTAGTCGTTGACGCTCTGCGTGCCCGTGACGAGGGCGCCGCGGTATTTCCGGGCGCGCCGCGCAGCGCCCTCGAGGAACGCCCGGCTGTCCTCGCCCGCGAGCAGGTCCCACGCCTCGTCGATCACGATCGCCTTCGCCCTTGTGCGGGGGCCGTGATACATGCGCTGGGTGGCGAGAAAGACCACCAGCATCAACACCACCGCCTGGACGTCGCCGCGGCCCTTGAGCTCGGCCAGCTCGAACACCGTCAGGGCATTCTCCAGATCGGGGACGCTCGAACCCGCAAAGAGCCGCCCCATGGCGCCGCCCGGGCACCACGGACCGAGGGAGGTCGCCATGTCGGCCGCGCGGCGGTCGTCCCTTGCTTCGAGGTTCTTCCTGACGGTGCCGAGGTCGGCACCGTTGCCGGCTTCGTCCCAGGCCGCCGCGATCGCCTCGGCGATCAGCGCCGCCTCGATGTCGTCGATGCCTCCCCGACGCCTTGCCATGCGTCCGATGACACCGGCCAGCATGGCGAAGCACTCCTCGCGGTAGTCGCCGTCATGCGCCGCCGTTCCGGCGTCGATCATGGCGAAGGGATTGAGGCAGGCCGGGTCCTTGCCGAAGGCGATGAATGCGCCCTCCAGGGCTTCCGCCGTATGCTGGAACGAGCGCCCGTCGTCGATCACCACGGCCTCGCCGCCGGCGCCGATCAGCCCGGTCACCAGCTCCTGCATCAGCACCGACTTGCCCGAGCCCGACTTGCCGGTGACGGCGGTGTTGTAGTTGCCGGCCTCGTTGGCGAAGGGCGACCAGCAGGCCGGCTGGCCCCGGCGCCCGATCAGGAACAGGGCGGGCGGGTTGTCGAGGTTCATGGGCTGTCCCCGCCACTCGCCATGGAGCGGGGCGAGGTTGACGGCGCTCGACGTCAGCAGGGTCTTCATCCGGCCCATGCGTTCGAGATCGGCGTCGAGGCCGCCGGCGCTGCCCATGGGGAGACAGGCGAGCCAGGAGGGCAGCTGCATGTAGCGCTCGGCGGCGACGCGCCAGCCCTGGCCGTGATAGATGGCGCGCACCGCCTGCTCCGCCTCGTCGAGACTGTCGAGCGGGGCGTAGACGGCGGCCATGTAGCAGGCCCTGACCAGCCGCTCGCCGTCCTTCAGCCGCTCGGTGACGGTCTGCCAGTCGCGCGCCTTCTCGGGCAGGCCGGGGAGATAGCGCGCGATGCCGGTGCCGGCCTGCTGGGTCGCGCGGGCCGCCTTGAGGAAGGCCTTCTCGCCCGAGGCGGCGTCGCCGGTCATGACGGTGAGGCAGGTCAGCACCGGGCAGCCGGGCTGGAGGAAGTCGCGGTGGAAGTCGCCGATCAGCGCGTTGCCGCGCCAGCCCGGCCAGACCTCGGGGAAGGCCACGGCGGAGAGCACCCGCACTGCGATGTCCCCGGCGTGCCCACCACGCCCATCCTCGCCGGGACGGTGGAATGTGAGGCCGGTCGGCGCCACGGTGAGCGCCCGGCCCGGAGACGCGCATTGCTCGTGCAGCGGATCGCGCGGCGCCCAGCGCCGGGGCGGGCGCTCGGTTCCGCCGTCCCGCGCTCCGTGCAGGTCCGGCGCGACCAGCTCGGCAGCGAGCGACAGCAGCCCGTCGGGCTCCAGCCGCCGGGTCTGTGCGCCCGCCGAGGCGAGCGTTCCTTCGAGCGCCCGGCGGAACGCGCCGAGCGCAGTCTCTGCGGCCGGGCCCGGCGTCGCAGCGCGCGCCGCGCCGCCGGCCAGGCAAGCGGTGACGAACACCCGGTAGTCCGAGAGAGTGAAGGGCGGACCGCCCCCGTGCAGGCGGCGCCAGCCGCCGCTGCCAAGCAGGTCGCGGCGCTGTGCACCCATCCGGGCTAGCGCCCCGCCCGCCTCGCTGCGGGGCTCCGCCCAGGCCCGGCTCGCCGCCCCGAACCTTGGGCTGGCCCAGTGGATGACCTGCACGGTGCAGCGCTCCGGCGCCGCGTCGGCCAGCGTGCCGGCGAGCGCGCCCAGGGTCTCGGCGTCGATCCCGGCGAAGGGCGGCAGCTCGACCACGAACCCGGTCGAGCCGGCGTTGACGTACAGCTCGCTCGATTCGTCGAAGGCGCGCCAGGGCAGCAGGGCATGCAGCGCCGCCGGCATCGCGGGCGGCGTCCAGGAACCCGGCGCCTCGGGACCCTCGAAGAGTTCGAGGAGACGGCCGATCCCCGAGGGCATCAGGGGACCCTCCAGCCGGCGGGCTCCAGCACCACCCGCACATGGCTCGCCTCGCGGTAGACGCCGTCCGCGTCGACGAACGGCGCGATCCAGATGCGCGCCACCACCTCGCCCGTGCGGAGATCGCCGATATCCGGCTCGCCTTGCGCAGCTTCGTCCCGCGACGGGCCGGCTTCGGCCGGAAGGGCGGCGGCCGGTTCGGCGGCGAGGACCCCGGCCGATGCCCGGGCGGCGGGCGTCTGCGCGGCGGCGCCCCCTGTCTTCGACGCCCCGGAGTCCGGCAACCGGGTTGCCTCTCCGCCGCCTGCCCCGGCGCCCGAGCCGGGGTCCGCCCGGAACAGCTTCACGAGCCAGGCAAACGGATCGAACCCGCCGCAGCCCGGCTCGCAGCGCGCCGCGGGAGACGCCGGCTCGCCCGATACGGCATCCGGGACCAGGTAGAGCGGCCTGCGCAGTTCCATATTCCGGGTCGCATCGGCATCCGGTACCGCGGGATCCGCGGCGGCGACGCTGTCGCAGGCCCCGCCCTTCGCCAGCGGGCACTGCCAGCTGTCGCCGATGTGCCCCGACGAGCAGCCGGCGAGCAGGAGGGCGGCGATCGCGGCGGCCGGGATCCCGGCTCGGGGGCCGGGACAGGGCGCCGGGCCGCGCGGCGCAGGCGTCATGCGTCGAGTCATGTCAGTTTCCCTTGCGAGCGGATTGCGGTTTTGCGGGTGCCGCGGGACGGCCGTCGATGCGGGCGCCTTCGAGGAACACCAGCGTCACCTTCGTGCCGGCCTGGAGCTGGATCACCGGCTGGTACTGCTCGGCACGGCGGATCATGTAGTCGGCAACCTTCTGGCCGGCCGACGACGCGCCGGCGCCGAGTCCCGCCCGGCCGATATCTGAAAGCGCGCTGTTGGAGACGGTGGCGCCGGTGCCGGTGGCCACGGCCTGGGGCTGGAAGGCCTGGGCGACGCCCTGGCCGACGCCGGAGACCATGCCGGCGAGGAAGGCCTTCTCGACCAGCGCGCCCTCGCGGCTCACGACGGGTCCGCGCACGCCGGTCTTGCCGGACCCGGCGACGAAGCCGGCGACGTCGGTCTCGATTACCGTGCCGGGCTCGGGCCCGGCGCAGGTCATGGTGCGGAAGCGCACATAGACTTTCTCGGAGGAGAGGTCGCCGTGTGCCGCGCCGGTCACGGTGCAGCCGTCGACGTCGACCTGCAGGGCCGTTCCGTCCCCCGAACCCGATGGCGCCGCCGTCCAAGCCGGTCCGGTAATCCTGAGCAGCACCGGGCGGGGATCGCCCTGGGAGGAGACCCCGGCCGAGGCGTCGACGCCCGCCAGCACCACCGCCTCGGCGTGGGCGCCCGCCGGCAGCCAGGCCGACACCGGTTTCGCCACGGCATCGGCCACCAGTTCAGGCCCACTACGGGGATCGAGTGCGGAAGATCGCAGCTCGCCGTCGAGCTCGAAGGTTTCGATCATGCGCGTGCGCACCGGCGCCGTGCGTCGCGATTGTCCGTCCTGAGGCGCCACCGCCTGGCCGCGGAACCAGGGATCGTTGCCCGATGCGCCGCCCGGCGCGTTGCCCGCCGCGTTGCCCTGCTGCGCGGGCGGCTGCATCCGGCGCTTCATCTCTTCGATCACGGCGGCCTGGCGGTCGATCGTGCTGCGCGCGTCGGCAGCATTCCGCTCCAGCTTCCCGCGCAGCCGGTCGTTGTCGGCGCGCAGCGTCCGCGCCTCCTGCTGCATCTGGCGCAGGGTCGTCTCGATCTCGCCGAGTCGGGCCTCGGAGCGCCGCGTCCAGACCTTCTCGGCCGCGTCCGGCCCGGCGATCTCGGCCTCGATGCCGCCCTGCGGCGCCCGCTCCTTGCGGCCGCCCATGCCGAGCCAGGCGGCGACCGCGACCAGCACCGCCGCCGCGACGACCGAAAACAGCAGCAACTGGCGGCGGCGCACGGCATCGGCGTCCACCAGGTCGCGGACCGGGCGCCGGTCGTTGCGGGCCGTCATCGCCGCCCTCCCCTGGCGCCGGCGTCCACGACTGCCACCGCGAGCCTGCCGCCCGAGGGCCCGGTACCGGGCGCCGCCAGCCAGAGCGCGGCGATCCGGCCCGCGCCCGGCAGTTCGCCGATGGTCCCGACGAGGCCCGCCGCGGCGCTGTCGCCGGAAGCGAAGGGGAAGATGTCCGCTTCCAGGACGAGCGCCGCGAAGCGCGGGCCCCGCCAGGTCTCGATCAGCGTCAATCCGGCCACGGATCGGCCCCTGGCGGTCTCGATGGCATGGCCCGGCAGCGGCTCCCGCCGCGCCACGGCGCGCACCAGCTTCACCAGCGCCGCCACATGGGGCCTGCCCGCAAGCGGGGCGGCGGCGGTCGCCGTGTCCGGCCGTGCCGCGTCGGCGTTTCGGATCAGGATCTGCGCCGAATCGCGCTCCACCGGCATCAGCGTCAGCCGGTAGGTGAAGCCCTTCTCGGTGCCGATGAACAGGGTGACGGGAGCTCCCGCCGGGTCTCCGGACGCATCCGGGGCCGAGGGGCGCAGATAGAGGTCGCCCGAGCTTGCGTCGTGCTCGACCGCGAATCCGCCCGGCGCCCGGACCACCTTCGCGATCCGGTCGCCCGCTACAGCGATGCGGTTGACGCCGGTCGCGGAGATCTCCGCGGCGAGTTCGGCATGGTCGGCCGCATCCAGAATCTGCATCGCCGCCGCCGGCAGCGGCAGGGCGAGCGCGCCCACACAGAGAAGGTGCAAGGCAAGCAGCAGCGCGCGCCGCCGCGGAGCGATCGTCATTTTCCACTCTCCAGTTGTTCGAAGCGCAGGAGCCCGATCCGTCCGGCGTCGATCCGGAAGACGAGCCGGTAGCGCCGGTCCTCGCGCGCGGCCTCCTCGCGGCCGATCCAGGTCACCAGCTCGCCCGCGATCTCCACCGTGGGCCGCCGGGGGTCGGCCTCGATCTCGGTGGGGTAGAAGGCGCTCGCTAGGTCGCGACCGGCCATGCGGGCGGCCTCGGCCTCGACCCAGGCGCCGATCGCGCCGCGGGCCGAAGCGTGGCTCATGCGCGCCGCCGCGAGGCGGACATGGGCCGCGTTCTCGGGCGTCAGCGTCAAGAGCGTGACCGCAACGGTGCGCGCCATGTCTTCCAGATAGCGCGCCCGGGCCAACCCCGTGCCGGCGCCGCCGCCGGCGACTTCCCAGGCCGGGCCCGCGGTGGCCGGCACCAGCACGGTGACGGTCTCGCGCCCGGCGAAGCTCAGGGTGAGCGCCAGGTTCGCCGTCATGGACAGGACGAGCAGCCCGGCCAGGGCGAGACGGACGTCGCGCACCCGGCGGATGGCGGAATCCATTTCGGTGCGCCGCATGGCTCGATCCTCCCCGGGGCCTCAGCCGACGAAGCGCCGAAGGTGGCTCGGCGGCGTCGCCTTGAGCCGCAGCACGAAGTCCGGCAGGAACCAGT
>JAPPLJ010000063.1 GCA_028819475.1 Rhodospirillaceae bacterium | reverse complement strand
ATCGCCATCCCCGTCGCCATCCCCGTCACCATCCCCGTCACCATCCCCGTCACCGTCCCCGTCGCCATCGCCGTCGCCATCGCCGTCGCCATCGCCGTCGCCATCACCGTCACCATCGCCGTCGCCATCGCCGTCACCGTCGCCATCGCCGTCACCGTCACCATCGCCGTCACCGTCGCCATCGCCATCCCCGTCGCCGTCGCCGTCGCCGTCGCCATCCCCGTCACCGTCGCCATCGCCGTCGCCGTCGCCGTCACCATCGCCGTCACCGCCGTTCGCACGCGCTTCCTGGAACTGCGGAAACGACGCCTTTCCGCCGAGCAATTGGACGCCGTTCGTCATTGCCAGGATCAGGCCCAGCAATGCGCTGCCCAGAAAGAGAGACACGCGCCGCAAAGCGGCGGTTCCGTTCTTGACGGTCAATTTCGTGAACATGCGCTTTCACCGGTGTATGGCTTTCAACCCACGGTCAGGTTGACCGGCACGAGCGGAAATCGAAAGACAGGTTTGTTATACGGACAGCAAATTAGGGCGTATGTGATATGGAACGGCGCCGCCCGGCGCCGCCCGGCGCCGCCCGGCGCCGAAGGCGGAGACGCCGCTGCAACGCCGCTTCCCGTTTCCTTCGCCTTCCGGGCGCGCGACGGCAACGCCGCGCGCCGCGGATGTGGCCCGATGACCCCCGGACAGCTGCCGCAGCCCGGTTCCGGTGCCCCGAATGGCTTGGCCTCCTGCGGCTTTGCCGGCGCACAGCGTGGCTCGTTCGCCTCTTGAAAGGGCCAGCGGGTCGGGACACACTTTCGGCTCGATTTCAGTTTCCGCGCCCAAGGGCCGGCTGCATGGCCGCTGCCGCACGCCGACGTCCGGGCGGGACGGAGGCGCTGCTGCCATTTTCGGCGGCCGAGGGAGGGACATCCGAAATGAACAAGAAAATTCGACGTTCTGCGGGCTTCGCGACTGCCGGACTGGCCGTACTTGTCGGCGCAACTGCCGCTGCCGGGCCGGTTCTCGCGGCCGGCTATCCCGAGAAACCGATCACGATGCTGGTCGGCTTCCGGGCCGGCGGCGGGGTCGACACGGTCGGGCGGCTGATTGCCAAGCATATGGAGGGCACGCTCGGCCAGCCGGTGGTGCCGACGGCCAAGGCCGGGGCCGGCGGCGGCGTGCTGGCGGCGGCGCTCGCCAAGGCGAAGCCGGATGGCTACACGATCGGCATCGCGGTCACCAGCACCTGGTCGTTCAACCCGGTGTTCGCGCGCAAGAAGCGCTACGGCGTGAACGACGCGACCCTGCTGGCCTCGATCGCCCGGGCCCAGTGCGTGATCTTCGTCGGGTCTAAATCGCCTTACAAGTCGCTGAAGGACGCCTTCGCGGCGGCCAAGGGCGGCAAGGCCCTGTCGGCCTCGTCCCCGGCGCCGCCGGCGACCTTCCTGATGCGCCATCTGGCCGGGAAGAACGGCGTCAAGCTGCGGGTCATCAACGTCAAGGGCACGCCGGCGGTGATCCAGCAGGTCCTCGGCGGCCATGTCGATCTCGGCTGGAGCGGCGGCCACCACATCCCCTATCTGCGCAAGGGCGACGTTCGGGTGATCGCGGCGACCGACGACCGGCGGCTCAACGCGCCGTCCGACAAGGTGCCGACGCTCAAGGAGATGGGCTACGACATCTCCTTCTGCGGCGCCTACATCATGGCGGCGCCCAAGGGCCTGCCGGCGGACGTCAAGGCGAAGCTCGACGGGGCGCTCAAGGCGGCGATCAATTCCGAGCCGGTCCAGACCTTCATCGAGCGCCGCAAGCTGGCGGCGAACTACCAGGGAACGGAGGGCCTGACGAAGGAAGTCCAGGCCGAAGCGGCCGCCTGGGCCAAGGTCAAGGCGGGCCTGAAGAAGAAATAGCGGCCGCTTTGCCGGCGGTTTCGGCCGCCTTGCAGGGATAGCGCCGATGCGCGCCCTCGACGGCGCAGCCGCTGCGCTGATCGGGGCCTTCGGCCTGGCGACGCTGTTCCTGTTCATTCCGGGCACGATCGAAGATCCCGGAATGGACGACCTGTCGCCGGCCTTCATGCCGCAGATCGTCGCCATCCTGCTGACCGGCCTCGCGGCGCTGCTCGGGCTGCGCAGCCTGCTGCGGCGGCCGGCGGCGGGGGACTCGGTGGAGGAGGAGCCGGCGCTGACCCGCCGCCATGCCGGCTTCGTCCTGCTGGCGGCGCTGTGGCTGGCGGCGTCCTTCGCCGTCGTCGCCCTGGCCGGCTACCTGGCAGGCGGGGCCGCGGCGGTCGTCGGCGCCATGCTGCTGATGCGGATCCGCCGGCCGCTGACGATCGTTGCCACCGCCGTTGCCGCCCCGCTCGTCCTGTGGGCGGTGTTCTGGCAGTTGCTCACGATCCCGCTGCCGTAGCGCGATGGACGCGGTCCTCGCCGGGCTGGCCCAGGCCTTCACACCGCTGACCCTCGGCTTCGTGCTGTTCGGCGTCGTGCTCGGGATCGCGGTGGGCGCAATTCCGGGATTGAGCAGTCCGATGGCGATCGCCATCGCGGTGCCGCTGACCTTCTACATGACGCCGCTGGCCGCCATCGCCTTCCTGCTCGGCGTCAACAAGGGCGGCGAGTTCGGCGGCTCGATCTCCGCCATCCTGCTCAACACGCCCGGAACGCCCGAAGCGGCGGCGACGGCGCTCGACGGCCATCCGCTGGCGCAGCAGGGCAAGGCCGGCAAGGCGCTCAAGACGGCGCTCTACTCCTCGGTCGCCGGCGACACCTTCAGCGATATCGTGCTGATCCTGGTCGCCGCGCCGCTAGCCGTCATTGCGCTCAAGATGGGGCCGCCGGAGTTGCTCGGTGTGCTGATCTTCGCCTTCACCTTCGTCACGGCACTGCTCGGCAATTCCATGATCAAGGGGCTTATCGCGGCGGCCCTGGGCGTTCTCCTCAGCCTGGTCGGCATCGACCCCGAGGCTGCGATACCGCGGCTCACCTTCGACGTGCTCGAGCTGGAGGACGGCCTGTCCTTTGTCGGCGCGGCCATCGGCCTGCTCGCATTCTCGGAAGTGCTGATGCAGGTCGAGCGGTCCTTTCTCGGCGACAGCGGCGCCGGCGAGGCCGCGGCCGGCTTCTCGAAGGCGCCGGAAGACAACGCCTTCACGCGCAGCGATTTCCGCCAGGTGCGCGGTACGGTCGCCCGCTCCGCCGTCATCGGCACGGTGATCGGCGCGATCCCGGGGCTGGGCACCAGCCTGGCCGGCTTTCTCGGCTACGGCGCGGCGATGAAGGCGTCGAAGCATCCGGAGGAGTTCGGCAAGGGCCGCCTGGAAGGGGTCGCCGCCACCGAAGCCGCCAACAGCGCCGTCGTCGGCTCGAACCTGATCCCGCTGCTCACCCTGGGGATTCCCGGCAACGTGGCCGCCGCCCTGCTCGCCGGCGCCTTCCTGATCCACGGCATCACGCCCGGCCCGCTGATCTTCCAGGACCATGCCGTGCTGGTCTACGGCATGTTCGGTTGCCTGATCGTCGCCAACCTGATGAACCTGCTGGTCGGCAGCGTCGGCCTGCGGCTGTTTTCGCTCGCCGTGCGCACGCCGCGCAGCATCGTCATGCCGTCGGTCGCGCTGTTGTGCATTACGGGATCGTTCGTCGCCGGCGGCGGGCTGTTCGCGGTGGCGACGATGATGGTGTTCGGTATACTCGGCTACGTCATGCGCAAGCTGGATTTCTCGATCATCGCCTTCATCCTCGGCTTCATTCTCGGCCCGATGGTCGAGCGCTCGCTGCGCCACACCGTGATCCTGTTCGAGGACGCTTCCGACATTCTCGGCCATCCGTTCCTGATCGCAATGCTGGTCGTCAGCGCCGGCGCCGTGTTCTGGCTCGGCCGCCGACCGCGCGGGAAGCTCGCCCGATGAGCGCCCTCGAAAATCCCGGGGGCGAATATCCCGGGGGCGACCGGCCCTTCCACCTGTGGGCCCAGGGCTGCGCCCACGTCTTCCATGACAAGACCTGCGGGCGGGAGAGCCTGGGCGACGCGCTGCGCCAGTCGGAGCGCGGCGGCCCGGCGGGGGACGATGCAGGCGCACCGCCCTTCGACTGGGACATCTGCATCAATGTCGGCGACTACAGCTCCGCGTTCGGCCCGCCGACCGACGAGGAGGGCGCGGAGATCGTCCGCCAGTTCGGCGCGCTCAAGCATCACCGGCGCGAGCAAATCTACAGCGTATGCGGCAACCACGACCGCGATCCGTTCAGCGAACCGGAAGGAAGCTGGTTCCGCAAGTGGATCGACCCGATGGGCGAGAATACGGCGACGTCGGGCGTCGAGCGCAGCCGCTATCCCTACCCGGTGCACGGCACATGGGACCGCTACTGGTTCGACGTCGGCAACATCCGCTTCCTGATGATGAGCGACGTCAACGAGCGCGCGCAAACGCTGGGCCGCGGCCCGCTCGGCGGCAATCCCGGCGGCGTGGTGACCGCGGAGACCTTCGACTGGTGGGCCGACATGGTCGAGCGCAGCCGCGGCGAGCGCATCGTCGTGACGGTCCACCACTACGTCCTCAAGGAGACCACCGTCGCGAGCGGCGAATGGGAGGGCATGAAGAAGGGGCCGGACGGCGCCTGGCGGATGGACTATCACGGCTACTACGCCGAGGGCACGCCGAACGGCGCCTCCTATCTCTACTGGGTCGGCGGCGCAGCGGATTCCGGCCGGTTCGAGCGCTATCTGGAAGACAATCCCGGCGCGGTCGACCTGTGGTTCGGCGGCCACACCCATACCAACCCGGACGATCAGCACGGCGGCAAGTCCCATATCGAGACCCGCTACGGCGGCACGACCTTCGTCAATGCCGCGGCGCTGACCCGCCATTTCGTGGCGGATCACGCGATGCCGCACAGCCGCGTGCTGACCTTCGCGCCGGGCAGCCGCGAGGTGCGCATCCGCTGCTACATGCACACGAGCGAACACCGCCCGGCCGGCTGGTACGACGCCAGGGAACGCCGGATAACGCTGGGCAGGCCCTTTACCTGGACGGAATAGGGCCGGAGACAACGCAGCGTCCGGCTGGCATCGATCGCAGCCGGACATTTGTCGACCGGCCCGGCATGGTCTACAAGGCAGCACTCCTTGACTGTCGATGCAGGCGGACACTAGAACGCGGCGGTCAGCGTCGTAAGAAACAGGGAAATTGAGAGCTGGAAAACTGTGGAGTCGGATCGATGGAGAAAAAAAATAAAGCCAAAGCCATTGAACGATTGCAGAATGTGCTCGATCAAATCCAAAAACTGACGAAATATCGTCATAACTCTCCAGAATTTAAGAAATGGTTTCGAGATTCTAAGGTAACGATAATCCATACGTTCGGAGATAATTCAACACATCTCAAGGATTTCGAAAGTATTATTTACCTTCCAGCTATTCGTTTAGGTAATATCCAGAAATCAGAATGGGAGGAAGCCTACTTTAAGGGCCTAGAGGAGGCTTCTTTCGTACTCAAATCTATGGTTTATGAGGTTAATGAATATTGGGAAGAAGGCGAAAATTCAAACAGGAATTTAGAAAATAGAGCAAATACAACTAATATCAAGAAGGTATTCGTCATACACGGCCACGACGATTCGGCTAGAGAGTCGGTTGCAAGATTTCTTGAAAAATTGGAATTGAAGCCGGTCATTTTACACGAACAACCCAATAAGGGCCGTACAATTATTGAGAAGTTCGAGGACCATGCGGATGTCGGCTTCGCCGTCGTCCTGCTCACTCCCGACGACATTGGGGCAGCTGTCAAGAACAGGGACAAACTTCGGCCTCGCGCACGGCAGAATGTCATTCTAGAACTTGGATTTTTCCTCGGACGGCTTGGCCGGGAACGGGTCTGCCCCTTAGTCAAGGGCGACGTGGAAACACCGTCGGACTACGATGGGGTCGTGTATACTAAGCTCGATGAAGCAGACGGGTGGAAGATGAAGCTCGTTCAGGAATTGAAAGCCGCCGGATTCGATATCGACGCCAACCGGGCTTTCGGGCCATGACCGCGCGGATCGAGATACCCTCCGAGCGCATCGCCACCTTCTGCGACCGCTGGCAGGTGACGAAGCTAGCCCTGTTTGGCTCTGTCCTTCGGGACGATTTCAAATCTGACAGCGATATCGACGTTCTGGCCCGATTCGACGAAGCTGCACGCCACACGCTGTTCGACATGGACCGGATGGAGGAAGAGCTTCGGGACATTTTCGGACGGAATGTCGATCTCGTCAGTTGGCGCGGTGTCGAGAGCAGCCGTAACTATATTCGCCGAAAGGCAATTCTCGATGCAGCCGAAACGATCTATACGGCGTGACGACGCCCTGCTCCTCGATATGCTTCTGGCCGCCCGCGACGCGGTGGATTTCTCGCACGGATTGACGTTCGAGACCTTCGCGCAGGACCGTATGGCGCAGCACGCAATCCTGCAGGCGGTCGAGACCGTCGGGAGGGCGGCATTCCTTGTCAGCACCGAGACCAGGGACGCGCATCCCGGCATCCCGTGGGCCGATATCGTAGAGATGCAGCATTGCTTAAAGGACGAACGTTTCAAAATCGACCTGCCGCGGGTATGGGATACGGTGAAACAGGACACCCCCCGACTCGTCCCACAACTCGAACGCCTGGTTCCGCCGGAAACCGAAGCGTGACCGGTGCGGCGCATTTCGGCGAGAGTCCGGCAGACACAGCAGAGAGACCCCGACCATGGCGCTGAGCCCGAGTCGCGACGCCTTTATCACCTGCGCGCTGACCGGCGCCGGCGATACGACCGGGCGGTCCGACAAGGTGCCGGTGACGCCGGCGCAGATCGCCGAGGCCGGCATCGAGGCGGCGCGCGCCGGCGCGGCGATCCTCCATGTCCATGTCCGCGATCCGGAGACCGGCGCGCCGGCGCGCGACCCGGCGCTCTACCGCGAGGTCGTCGAGCGGGTGCGCGAGTCCGGCGTCGACGTCGTGCTCAACCTCACCGCCGGCATGGGCGGCGACCTCACCCTCGGGCCGGCCGACCGGCCGCTGCCGCCGTCCGAAGCCGGGACCGACATGGCGGGCGCCGAAGAGCGGCTGGCCCATGTGACCGAGCTGCTGCCGGAGATCTGCACGCTGGACTGCGGCACGATGAATTTCGGCGAGGGCGACTACATCATGACCAACACGCCGGCCATGCTGGCGGCGATGGCGAAGCGCGTGCAGGCGCTCGGCGTGCGGCCGGAGATCGAGGTTTTCGACACCGGCCATCTCGTGCTCGCCAAATGGCTCGCCGGGCAGGGCCTGATCGACGATCCGGTGATGGTCCAGCTCTGCATGGGCATCCCGTGGGGCGCGCCGGACGATATCGGCACGCTGATGTCGATGGTGAACAACCTGCCGGAAGGCTGGACCTTCTCGGCCTTCTCGCTCGGCCGCAACCAGCTGCCCTATGTCGCGCTGGCGCTGCTCGCCGGCGGCAACATAAGGGTCGGTCTGGAGGACAATCTCTGGCTCGACCGGGGCGTGCTGGCGACCAACGCCGACCTGGTGAAGCGGGCGGTCGGCGTTGCCGAAAATATGGGCGTGCGGATTCTCGGCCCCGAAGCGGTGCGCGAGAAACTCGCGCTGCGCAAGCGCTGAGCCGGGCAGCCGGCGCTCCCGTCCGGACGCGACAGCGAGAGTCCCGTGACAGCCGGCATCGAACGGGCCGCCTGTATCGGCGGCGGGGTGATCGGCGGCGGCTGGGCGGCCCGGTTTGCGCTGAACGGGATCGACGTCGCGATCTGCGATCCGGACCCGGACGCCGAACGCAAGGCCGGCGCCATGCTCGAAAACGCGGAGCGCGCCTTCGCCCGGCTGTTCGGCGACGACCGCCCGGCGCCGGGCGCGCTGCGCTTCGCGGGCAGCGTCGCGGAAGCCGTCGACGGCGCCGGATTCGTTCAGGAGAGCGTGCCCGAACGGCTGGACCTCAAACGCGCCGTGCTGGCCGAAATCGATGCGGCGGCGCCGGCCGGCATCCTTGTTGCGTCCTCCACGTCCGGTCTCCTGCCGAGCGACATGCAGCGCGGTTTGAGGAGCCCGGGACGAATGCTGGTCGGCCATCCGTTCAACCCGGTCTACCTGCTGCCGCTGGTCGAGCTGGTCGCCGGGCGCGACACCCACCCCGCTTCCGTTAAGCGTGCCGCGGAGATCTACGCGTCGCTCGGCATGAAGCCGGTGACCGTGCGCAAGGAAATCGACGCCTTCATCGGCGACCGGCTGCAGGAGGCGCTGTGGCGCGAGTCCCTGTGGCTGGTCCATGACGGCGTCGCGACGGTCGAAGAGATCGACGATGTCATGCGCTACAGCTTCGGCCTGCGCTGGGCGCAGATGGGGGTGTTCCAGACCTACCGGCTGGCCGGCGGCGAGGCCGGCATGCGCCACTTCCTCGAACAGTTCGGACCCTGCCTCGCCTGGCCGTGGTCGAAGCTCACCGATGTGCCGGAGCTGGACGACGCGCTGATCGGCGCCATCGCGGACCAGTCCGACGCGCAGGCCACCGGCCTCTCGGTCCGCGAGCTGGAACGAATCCGCGACGACAACCTGATCGCCATCATGGAGACGCTTGAGCGGTCCGGCGACACCGGCTGGGGCGCCGGGATGGCGCTGAAGGAGGCAAGGCAGCGGCTTCGGGAACGCCGGGGTTGAGCGCCGGGCGGTAGCCCTCTTCCGTCATATCGACCGAAGCCGCCCACCGGGCGGCGTAGTGGAGATATCTTTCCTGCGCGGAGTGAGGTTCAGGGGACCGAGCAGAAAAGATTTCTCCACTCCCTTCGGTCGGTCGAAATGACAGGAATGGGTCACGGACGACCTTACTCGATGTTCTCGGCCGTGTAGCTCAGGCTCAGCGTCTCGCCGCGCACCGGGTCTTCGAGTTCCACGGTGAAGCCGTCCGCCGTGCCGTGGGGCCGCCCTGCCCGGCGGGCGGCGAAGAGCAGGACGCGATCGGGCGGCAGGTCGTCGAGAACAGTGAAGTTCGCGACGCGGTCCGCGCGTTCTTCCGTCGCCGGCCGGCGCTCGCCGCCGGTCAGATGCCAGCCGCGCAACCGAAGCCGATTGAGGTGCGGCGCGACATCCTTCAACCGCCACGCCTGCCGGCTGATCGGTTTGGCACAGGCCAGGAGCGCCGGCGCGTAAAAGCTCTCCGAATGCAGGGAGGCGACGGTGAGCAGCGGCCCGTCGCCGGCGCCGACCAGTGCAATCGCCGCGATGCCGTGCGGACTCGCGCCGCGCTGCTGGATCGCGGTGGCGGTCGTCAGCCGGTCGACCGGAAGCGCGACGACCTTGCCCTCGCCGTAGGACGCCCAGGCCAGTTCGATGACCAGGTCCGGCGTGTAGACCTTGCCGCCGGAGCGGACGTGGGGCCGGTAGACGAAATGGCTGGACATGCGGCCGGTCGCCGGCGCTAGCCGCCGCCCCCGTCCGGATCGCCGTCCGGATCGGGCCGGGCGGCGACCGCCAGCAGTTCGATCTTGTTGTTGCCGGCGAAGGTGACCTGCACGCAGGAGCGCATCGGCCAGTGCTGCGGCTCGTCGCCGATCCAGTCGGCCCACCAGCGGTCGAACTCGCCCTTGCGCCCGATGTCGTAGAGATAGACCTGCACGTTGATGAGGCGCGTCCGGTCCGTGCCGGCGGCGGCGAGGCCGCGGTCGAGGGCGTCGAAGGCGCGCTTCGCCTGCTCCTCGAAGTCGAGGGAGAAATCGTCCGACATGCCGAGCGCCCAGACGAAATCCTTCCAGGCCGAGCCCCAACTGCGGGTCGGCACGTTGCCCGGTATGCGCAGGATGTCGCTCATGCCGCCGCCCTCGCGAACTGCCGGCTATTCCGCCGCCTGCGCCGCGGCCGGCGCGTGCAGCAGGTTGTCGATCACGTCGTCGGTCGTCCGGACGTCGCCGAAGCTCTGCCAGAAGCTGGTCAGGCCGGCGAGATGGTCCTCGTCGAAGCGCGCCGCGTTGCCGTCGAGCACCATGACGGCGCGATAGCCGATCATCATGGCGTCGCGGGCGCTCGATTCGCAGCACATGTTGGTTGCCGTGCCGCAGACCAGCAGGTTCTCGATGCCGCGGGCCCGGAGCTGCCCGTCCAGGTCCGACGCGCCCTGGATGAAGGCGCTGAACCGGTTCTTGCGGCTGACGATGTCGCCGTCCTTCACGACCAGGTCGGGATAGAGTGCGTGGCCCTCGCTGCCCTCGGTCAGGCCATCCTTGTGGGCGTGCATCTTGGCCTCGGTGAAGAAATAGTCGTGGTAGATCGGCCACTGGCTCTCGCCGCCCATCTCTTCGGCGACGGTCAGCAGCACCCAGGCGACGACCCCGCCGCGGTCGCGCACGACATCGGCCAGCCGGTTGATGTTGGGCACGATGCTGATCGCGGTCTCGACCTCGGCGACAAAGAAATTCTGCATGTCGATGACGACCAGGGCCGTGCGCGCCGGATCGAAGCGGTCGAACACCGCCAGCTTGCCGCGCTTGGCCATGATGCGGTCGATGACGTATTGCGGCATTTCCAGATTGTGCGGCATGGCTTCCCTCCCCGGGATATGTCGAATTCAGGCGGCCGGCTGCCAGGCGATCATGCGCAGTTCGCCCAGCTCCCGGCGCATTTTGAGCCAGGTCTCGCCGCCGTCGGTCGAGCGGAAGATCTGGCCGAAAATGGTGCAGAAGAAGATCAGGTCCGGGTCCGCCGGGTTGGTCGCGATCCACCAGATCGTCGTGTTCGGCGGCTCCGGCAGGTCGACGATGTCCCAGGTTTCGCCCCTGTCGCGGCTGCGGAACAGCATCCCCCGTTCCCCCGACGGCTTGTCGCCGACCGAAAGGAACATGACGCCGGAATTGTCCGTGCGCCTGGCGATGCAGCGGAAATAGGGCCAGGGCGCGTCCGGCACGTCGACGAACTGCCAACTGCGGCCCTCGTCGCGGCTGCGGTGCAGGCCTTCCTCGGTCGAGCACAGGATGGTGCGGCCGTCTCCGCCATCGTCGTCGAAGAAGACGAGATTGTGGGTGTCCGGGCTCTTCAGCCCTTCGATGCATTTGTCCCAGGTCTCCCCGCCGTCGCGGCTGACGAACACGCCGTCGATCTCGATGGTGACCCAGATCGTCTCCGGATCGCGCGGGTCGAAATGGATCGACGTCACCCGCGGCGTGTTGATGAATTCGCATTCCACGCTGTTGCCGATCTCGCAGCGTCGCCAGGTCCGCCCGCCGTCGGCCGTGCGGTAGAGTTGCGCCGGGCGCGTGCCGGCGAAGATCACGTCCGGGTCGTGGGGCGACTGGCCGATCTGGAGGATGTGCAGCCCGTCCATGGGCGAGGGCAGATGCTCCCAGCGGTCGGCCGCCACGGTCCAGCGGTAGACGCCGAGATCGGTGCCCGCCAGCACGTCGCCCGGCCGGGCCGGATGGGTCGCGACGCACCAGGCCCGGGATTCGTTGTAGATGCCGCCGGTCGGCGTGAAGGCGCGGTTCCAGCTTTCGCCCAGGTCGTGGCTGAACCAGACCGAATGGCCGACCGACGCGGCATAGGCGGTGACGTTCATGCAGCCTCCCGAAGGGTCCGCAACGCGGGCGGCCCGCGAACCGCGGTCGCGGTTGTACCATCATTTCCGGGTTGCCGGAGAATTCTTCGTCGCCGCGGGTTCGCCGCCCGCTATCGGCCGGTTACGCGTTCCAGGAATTCCGCCGGCGTCAAAACCGGATTATCGTGAAACGGAGACATGGCCAAGCCGTCGCCGTGCCCGTGGTGCAATGTTGCTCCACCGCGCCGGTGCATGGCCCCGCCGCCGTTGACAGGCTCATGAATTCCGGCGATTCCATTTGCATCGATCTTTGCGACGATGACGGTAACGCCGTCTTGGGCGCCGTCGCGCAAACGGCGGAATGCAGCCAGCTTCAACCGCTGAACCACATGCTGAAGTCGTTGATTTTTTTGAAAAACACGCGAGGCAGGAGGCCGGTATGACGCTTGAGTTGTATTATCTCGAAGAAACCGATTCCATCTGTTCCAATCGGGTTGTCGTCACCCTGGCGGAGAAGGGAATTACGGACTGGATCCCCCGCAAAATGATCCTGATGAACCGGGACCAGTTCCAGCCCGAATATCTCAAGCTCAATCCCCAGGGGGTCGTGCCGACGCTCGTTCATGACGGCAAGCCGATCCGCGAATCCTCGCTGATCTGCAAATATATCGACGATCTGCGGCCCGACCCGCCTTTGAGGCCCGGCGACCCGGCCGAACGATACTACATGGACGAGTGGATCAAGCTGTTTGACGAGAGAGCCTTCGAAGCCACGGCGGTCGTCAATTTCGTCACGAAATTCCGCCTGACCGTTCCGCGCGAGAAGATGGAGGAACGCTGGAAAGTCATTCCCAGCATCGACCGGCTTTATCGCCAGCAGTCGGTCATCAGGGAAGGCGTTTCCTCGCCCTACGTCATGCGCGCGATCGGTTCGTTTGAAATGATCTTCAAACTGATGGAGCACGCCCTTGCCGACGGCCGGCCCTACCTTATGGGCGACCGGTTTACGCTGGCGGAAACCAATCTTGCGCCCTTCGTTAAAGTATTGGAGATGGTCCGATTCCTCGATTTCTGGCTGGAGCCCTATCCGCTGACCCGGGCCTGGTGGGACCGTATGGCGAGCCGGCCGAGCATGCAGCGGCTTGACGACTTCCCCTACAGCGCCGTCTCCGAAGACTCTCCGCACGCCACGTCCGGCCGGCAAACCGAGCCCGAGTTCCGCGTGAAACTGGCGGAATACCGGGAGCGGTTCGACTACGCGTTCAATCCCGGCAGCTAACCGGGATTTCTCACAGGAATGGGCGCATCCGAGGCTCGCGGGCAAGAAATCTCCTCTACGATAATCGGTTAGTATAATGACTCATGTCACCCCGGCCTCCGAGCCGGGGTCCAGAGTCGCACGACGGGCGGTAGGTTCAGAGATTGGCGGCGGGGATTTCGCAGCCCTGCAATCCAATCCCCGCAGCGCCGCGGATCGTTGCCGTCGCCCGGACCCTTATCCGCCGCTTTACCCTGTAGCCCTGGGCCCCGGCTCGGGGGCCGGGGCGACAATTCTTGTGAGAAATCCGGGTTCGGTGCAGCGCCGGTAACGGCCACGACCTTCCCGTCCTGCCCGCCGAATCCAGCTTCTCCCCCGTCGGTCCGAGCGTTCCGTCACCCCACGGCCCGGTGACGGGCGCGAAGGCGGGAGGTCGGAGTCAGCCGCCCTATCCGCCCAGTTCCCGGCGCACGATGGCGGCGCCGTCGACCAGGGCCTGGAGCTTGCCGCGGGCGACCGCCGGGTCGAGATATTTCATCCCGCAGTCCGGCGCGGCGACGATGCGTTCGGGCGGCAGCACGTCGAGCGCGCGGCGCAGCCGGCCGGCGACGGTTTCGGCGGTTTCGGCAGCCGGATCGGCGAGGTCGATCACGCCGACCATGATCTGCTTGGACGGCAGCGTCTCGAGGATCGACAGGTCGAGCTTCGGCTGGGCCGCCTCGATGGAAATCTGGTCGGCGGCGCAGGCGTCGAGTTCCGGCAGGAAGGAATAGCCGGTCGGCTTCTGCTTGACCGCGTAGGCATAGCCGAAACACAGATGGACGATCGTCGGGCCGGCGGCGTCCCGCAGGGCATGGTCGATCGCCGGCACGGCAAGGCGTTTGGCCTTCTCCGGCCGCGCCTGCATCCAGGGCTCGTCGAGCTGGACGATGTCGGCGCCGGCGGCGAACAGGTCAGCCACCTCTTCGCGCACGATTTCCGCCAGCGCCATGACGACGGCCTCCTCGTCGCCGTAATGCTCGTCGACCGAGACCTGGGACAGGGTGAACGGCCCGGGCAGGGTCATCTTGATCGGCCGGCCGGTGTGGCGGCGCAGGAATTCGGTATCCCGCGCCTCGACCGGATGGCGGCGGGCGAGCGGCCCGGTAATCCGCGGCACCGGGATCATCTTGCCCGGCGAGCGCCCCGGCACCATCGCCGGGTTGTCGACGTCGATGCCGTCGAGGGCCGTGTGGAACCGGTTGGAATAGCTCTCGCGCCGGATCTCGCCGTCGGTCAGGATGTCGAGGCCGGCCTCCTCGAAGGTGCGGATCGCCATCAGGGTCGCGGCATCCTGGGCCTCTTCCAGCCCGTCGCCGCCGATGCGCCAGATATCGTCGCCGCGGGCGCGCGACGGCGGGCGGCCGGTCAGCTTCTCCCGGTCGACCAGCCAGTCCGGCTGGACGTAGCTGCCGGTGAGCGTCGTCGGGATGAGCGGCAGGTCGAGGGGTGCGGTCATGGGCCTGTCCTGGCGGTCGGTCGGCAGGCGTCCTTATAGCCGCCGGGCCGGGGCGCGGCGAGACCCGGGGAGGACCATATCCGGGCGACGATCAGGCCGCCGTCACCAGGGCAGATCTTCCCCGTTGGCATGCCAGAACCGGCCCGAGGATTCGAGGCTGAGCGCGTCCATGCGCCGGATCAGCCCTGCTGCCGCCTCGTCGGGCGTGATGTAGTCGAAGTCGCCCGGAATATCCTTCGTCAGGTCGGTCGCAACCATCCCGGGATGGAGCGCCGCCACGGCGATGCCGCGCTTCGACAGATCGTGATGCAGGTTGAGCGCCACCATGTTCGCGCCCGCCTTGGAGACGCGGTAGGCATACATCCCGCCGGTGCCGTTGTCGGCCAGCGAGCCGACCCGGCTGGTGACGATCCCGACCCTGGCGCCGGCCGCCAGATGGGGCAGCGCGGCCTCGACCGCGCGCAGCGGCCCGATGGTGTTGATCTCGATCTGCCGGCGCACGTCGCCGAAGTCGAGGCTGCCCAGCGCGTCGAGGCCGAGCACGCCGGCGACATGGATCAGGCGGCCGATCCTGCCGCCCCGCTTCGCCAGCGCCCCGGCCATGCGCGCGACCGCGGCTCCGGAGGTCACGTCGATCTCCGGGATCACCTCTACCCCGGAACCGTCATGGGCCTCGCCCCGGCCGAGGCAGGCCGCCACGACCGTCTCGCCCCGCGCGGCGAGTTGCCGGCAGACGGCGAGGCCGATGCCGCGGTCGGCGCCGATGACCAGATAATCCGGCATTCGGAAATCCGCTCCGTTTCGCCCGGCCGGCGCGCTACTCCGCCGCCTCCGGATAGGCGCCCAAAGCCGGATCGGTTTCACCGCCGATGACGCCGCTATCGTGCAGGCCGGCGATGTCCGCCTCGCTCAAGCCGATTTCGGACAGGATTTCCGAGCAATGCTCGCCGAGCTGCGGCGCGCCGGCCAGCCCGGTCGCGGGCGAGCCCTCGAATCGGGCGGCGGTGCGGGCCTGGCGCAGCCGGCCGGCGGCATGGTGCTCGGTGTCCATCAGGATCTCGCTGGCGACGACCTGCGGATGGTCGACGACTTCGTTCCGGGTGAGCGCCGGCGCACAGGGCACGCCGCAGGCTTCGAGACGTTCCATCCATTCGCCGGTGGTGCGTTCGAGCAAGACCTGCTGGGTCAGTTCGAGCCGTGCGTCGACATTTGCGGCGCGCGCCGCCGGCGTGGCGAAGCGGTCGTCGGCCAGCCAATCCGCCCGGTCCAGCGCCGTGCACAGGCCGCGCCATTCCTTGTCGGTCATCACGGCGACGGTCATGTAGCCGTCCGCCGTCTGGTAGATCAGGTCGATGACGCTGGCCGCCGCCTGATCGGAAACGTCCGCGCCGGGCCAGGTCTGCGCGTTGAAGTCCGAGGCCCAGAGAAAGGACAGGACGGCATCCAGCATCGACAGGCGGACATGCTGGCCCGCGCCCGTGCGCTCGCGCCGGAACAGGGCGGCGCCGATCGCCTGGGAGGCGGTGATAGCGGACAGCTTGTCGGGCAAAACGGTGCGCACCAGCCGCGGGCGCTCGCCGTCGGAACCGGCCTGGATGGTCGTCAGGCCGCTGAGCGCCTGGATCACCGGGTCGTAGACCGGCTTGTGGGTCCACGGGCCTTTCTCGCCGAAGCCGGAGAGCGAAAGGTAGACGATCCGCGGATTGACCTTCGCGATGTCGTCGTAGCCGACGCCCAGCCGCTCGACCACGCCGGGGCGGAAATTCTGCACGAAGACGTCGGCGGTTGCAGCGATCTTCAGCAGCAGGTCGCGGCCACCGGGCTTCTTCAGGTCCAGGGTGATCGAGCGCTTGTTGCGGTTGATGTTGAGGAACGCCGACGACAGGCCGCCGCGCCGGTTGCCGAACGCACGGGTGTGGTCGCCCCGGCCGGGCGGCTCGACCTTGATCACGTCGGCGCCCTGGTCGCCCAGGATCGAGGTTGCCCACGGCCCCGACAGCATCGCGCTCAAATCGACGATCCGAATACCCTCATACGGTCCGCTCATGTGCATCGCTCCTTCAGGACTGCGCCGTTATCGAGAAAAATCGTTCTGCCGCCTCGGCAAACCGATGACGGACATCCCGGCCAAACGGTCTCGCTCCGTTCGACATGCCGCCTCAGGGCCCGGTTGATTGCGGTCTGATAGCCCCGGCCGCCAGGAGCCTGCCGCTTGAACCACGCCACCACGTCGGCGTCCAGCCGCAGCGTGATCTGCTGCATGACCGGACTGTAAAACAGCCCGCGCACCGCGCCCGACCAGTCCGTCTGCTCCGGGATGTCGCTCGTATCGATCCGGTCGTCCGGCAACGCCTCAAGCGCGTCGAGGTCCACCAGCCGACTCATGCATATCCGCCGTCCATGATCCGATCGAGATAGGCATGGATATCTTCGGCCCGGCCCTCGCGCACCAGTTGATCCGGCGGCGCGCCGTCGAAGCTGGGCAAGGGCTTGGAATGGAACCAGGCGTGGGCAGCGGCCGGCGGTCCGGTTTGGGCTTCAACGCGGTCGAGAATTTCCTGAACCTCGGTCGGCATCCGCCTTCCCCCTCACCCGTAGATCAGCGCGCAGCGGACTTCGATGCTCCAGCGGTCGGGGGCGTCGGGCGGGGTGGCGGGATCCTTGAAGGCGCTGTGGAAGCTGAAGGTGCTGGACCGGCCGCCTGCGTCGGCGTCGGGCCGGGCGCCCCCGGTCCGGGCCAACTCGCCGGCCGAATCCCACTGCTTGATGAGCAGCGCCTCGTCGCGCGTCATGCCCGACCAGTAGACCCAGCGGTGGCGCGCGTTGTGCTTGGCGAAATAGTTTTCGCCGACCCGGTCGCTGTAGTGGATCTCGAAGACGACCAGCTCGTCCGGCTGCACGGTCTCGGCGTCGCACAGCGCCAGCGGCCGGGTCGCCACCGGCTCCGGCGCGATGTTGCGCCAGAGGTTGACGAGGGCAAAGCGGCCGCTCTCGATGGCGCGCTCGACCGCGCCGGCGTCGAGCAGCGTTTCGCCGTCGGCCAGCGCCGTATGGTAGGTGTCGTTCAGGGTCGGCGGGCGCGCAAGGTCGCGCATCCGCTGGGGCGCGCTGGTCAGCGTGTAATCGCCGTGGACGACATGGGCCGGCCCCTGAACCTGCTGGCCGCCGGCGATGCGCCGCTTGTCGGACTTGCCGGAGGCCGAGCGGACATTGTGGTCGAACGCCGCGACCGTCGCCGCGCCGGTCGCCGCCTGCATGATCGCCACGCACTCCGGATAATAGGTCCGCACCACCGCCTCGTGATCGAGGAAATCGAGCCCGGGATGGGCCGTCGGCCGGTCGAGCAGTTCGAAGCCGTTGGCGGCCAGCGTCGGCTGTTCCTCAGGCGCCAGGTCGCGCGCATCGACGATCGACATTTCGCGGCTTTCCAGGTCGATGCCCTCGAAGCCGCTGTCGCTGCCGTCGAGGTCGCGCCGGGTCAGCACCTTGCCGTTGCGGTAGAGCGAGGATTCCGCCGCCGGCGCCATGTAGCGGAAGGCGCCCTGGCTCTGGGTCTCGAATAAAATGTCGGTGGCCGGTTCGGTCATGCTGGCGGTCCGTAATTCTGAAGCTCGGTCGATGCCAGCCCGAATTGAGTTCGCCGGGGCGCTTTGGCAACCGGAAAGAAAGTCGTGTCCGCGGTACCGGCTCCGGCGAACCAGCAGAATAGCCTATCGACGTCCTGCGGACGCCGTAGGGGAGGGTTTCAAACCCTCCCCTACACCCGGTCCGCAACCGCAAATGCGGCCGCTACCTCCAGCACTCGACGAGGACGGTGAACTTCCGCGCCGCCGCCGCGACGTCTTCCGGCGTCCGGGCAATGTCCGACGGCGCCGTCGCATAGGCGACACCCTCGCCGTTGAGGAAGGCCCGCGCCGTTCTCGCGCTGACGGCGAAATTCACGTTCTGAGGAATGTCGCCGGTTACGCGGGCAACCTTGAGGGCATTGAGCTTCGATACGACGACACCGACGACGTTGCCGGCCGAATCCAGCACCGGCCCGCCGCTGTTTCCTCTCTGGACCGGGGCGGAAATCTGGATCATGCGCCGGTTGTTTCGCGGTCCGGCCAGCGCGGAGACGATGCCCTTGCTGACGTTCAGCCCGGTTGCAAGAAGGCCGTGGAGCGGATAGCCGGCGACGATCACGCTCGCGGCCGGACGTATGCGGCGCCCCTGGCGGAACGCCGCGAAAGGCCGGCCCGCCGGACCGGCGAGCAGGGCAAGATCGGCGCCGTCGTCGCGCGCGCCGACGGCGACCCGCCGGGAACGGGCGTTCGGCGACGGCGGGACCCGCACTTCGAGACAGCCGCGCACGACATGCGCGTTGGTCAGAATGTGGCCGCGGGCGCTGACGCGAAAACCGGACCCGGTGCCCGCCATTCTGCGAGAACGGCGGGCCGGGCCGAAGGCGGAAGCGCGCCGGAGCGCATCGACAACCGCGTTCACCAGCCGCTTCGATACGCGGCCGTTCGCCGGCAGACCGACCGACGCCTGAAACGCGCGGATGGCGGCCCGGGACCTCGGACCCAGAACGCCGTCGGCGGGTCCCGGATCGTAGCCGAGACGGGCCAGGGCACGTTGCAGCGACGCGACCTGGCGTGGCCGGAGGGCGTTTCTTCGCGGCGGTGGCCGGAGCGCCGTTTCCTTGCGCGGCCGCCATTTCCGCGCGAGCCATCGCGCCTGGCTGAGCGCCGATCCGGTCAGACGCCTCGCCAGGTTGTTTCGACGTTTCGCTGCATAATCCCGTACGCCCCTTTGACCGACTGTGGATCGGGAGATCGCAAGGCTGAACCACTTGTGCGCGTAAATCAGGTTCCGCCGGACGCCGACGCCGGTTTCGTAGTGGACCCCGAGCATAGCCTGCGAATAGATATCGCCCTGTTCGGCAGAGCGGCGATACCACCTCACGGCCGTCGTGTAATTCCGGCGAACGCCCCGGCCCTTGCCGTACATGTTTGCAAGAAAATACTGGGCCCTGGCGTTACCCTGTCCGGCGAGGCGCCGAAATCCTCGATAGGCCGTTGCGTAGTCGCCGCGCTTATAGGCCGCCAGGGATTCCCGATAGGTCTGCGCGGCTGCCGGCAGTGCGAACGCAACCGACAGGACAAGCATTACCGCCGGGACAAAGGGCAGAACCGCCCGCATCGTCATCCTACCGGCTCCCCCGCCCGATCGTTGCGGAATTTCGATTATCGCCGGTTCTGGATTTCCTGCAACCGTACGCCGCTTCTGTCGGAGGCCGGTTTTCCCGATTCTGCGCGGCAGCCTTCAGGAATTGACGACGGGGCTTCGAACGCTCCGTTGCGACCGGCGCGCTGCCGGAACCTCCGCCGCTACTTCCAGCACTCGACGAGGACGGTGAACTTGCGCGCCGCCGCCGCGACATCTTCCGGCGCCCGCTTCTCGACCGACGGAGCGGTGGCATAGGCAACGCCTTCCGCGTCGAGGAAGGCGCGCGCCGTCCCCGCGCTGACGGCAAAATTGACATTTTGCGGCAGGCTGCCCGTCGCGCGGGCGGTCTTGGCAGCATCGAGGCGCGCCACGACAACGCCGACGATATTGCCGGCGTAGTCCAGCACCGGACCGCCGCTGTTGCCGGGCTGAACAGGCGCGGAAATCTGGATCAGTCGATTGTCGTTGCCGGGCCCGGCCAGGGCCGAGACGCTGCCGATGCTTACGTTGACGCCCGCGGCAAGCATACCGTGGAGCGGATAACCGGCCACGACCACGCCCGCACCCGGCCGGATGCCGCGGCCCCGGCGGAACGCCGCGGACCGGCCGCCCGCCGGACCTTCGAGCAGGGCGAGGTCCGCCGCATCGTTGCGCGCGGCAACCGCAACCCGGCGGGACTTCATGTGCGGCGCAGGCGGAACCCGCACTTCGCGGCACCCGCGCACGACATGGGCGTTGGTCAGGATGTGCCCGGCGGCGCCGACGCGGAAGCCGGACCCGGCGCCCGCCAGTTCGATCGGACGGCGGGCTTTACCGGTGCCGGCCGGGGCGGCTTTGGCGGCGACGAAAGCGGCGACAAGCGCCTCGGCGGTTTTCTTCGACAGGCGGCCGTCCGCCGGCAATCCGGCCGACGCCTGGAAAGCGCGGAGGGCCGCGCGGGTCCGCGGACCCATAACGCCGTCCGCCGGACCGGGATCGTAGCCGAGTTCTGCAAGGGCGTGTTGCGCCGCGGCGACGGTCTTGCGGTCCGGGCCGTCGCCGGCCGGGGGCCGCGCCGGAGGTTTCGCGTCCCTGCCCGGGCGCCATTCCCGCGTCAGCCGTTGTGCCCGGGCCAGTTGCGCCTGCGTCAGGCGGGCCGCCACGCGGTTTCGGTCCTGCACCGCATACCCGCGGAGTTGCGCTTCCCGGGCCGAGGCGCGGGCGGCCGCAAGGCTGAACCATTTGTACGCCCGGACGAAATCCCGTGGAACGCCGGCGCCCCGCTCGTACAAACGCCCGAGATTGTACTGGGCCAGGGGAAGGCCCTGCCCGGCGGCCAGACGGTACCAGCGCGCGGCTTCGGCCCGGTCCTGCCGGACGCCCCGGCCGAGATTGTACATGTCGCCGATACTGTTGCGGGCGATGGCGTTGCCCTGCGCAGCCGCGCGGCGGTACCAGCGCATGGCTTCTTCGTAGCTCTGCGGAACGCCCTCGCCATGTTCGTAGCGGAAGCCGAGATTGCTCTGGGCCATGGCGTCGCCCTGTTCGGCGGCGCGGCGGAACCAGTGCGCGGCCGCGGCGTGGTCCCGTTTCACACCCTGGCCGTAGCTGTACAGGGTGCCGAGACTGTTCTGGGCGTCGGCGAGTCCCCGGTCGGCAGCGCGGCGATACCATTTTGCGGCCTCGGCATAATCCTGCCGCACGCCCCATCCGAATTCGTACAGCCGGGCAAGCTGGTGCTGGGCTTTCGCATGGCCGCTCTCGGCAGCGCGGCGGTACCATCGCCCGGCCTCGGCGTAGTCCCGGCGCACGCCTGTGCCGTGCTCGAACATATAGCCGAGATTGTATTCGGCCCTGTGACTGCCGCGCCCGGCGGCGACGCGGTACCACCGCTCGGCCTGGACGTAGTCTTTCGGGACGCCCTTGCCGGAAAAGTGCATGGTGCCGATATTGTAAGCCGCCAAGGCATCGCCCCGGTCGGCGGCGCGGCGATACCAGCGGAGCGCTTCGCCATAGTCCTGCGCGACGCCTTCGCCGACATGATACTGATAGGCGAGGGCGGTCTGGGCCCTTGCGTCGCCCTGCGCGGCGGCCCGGCCGTACCATCGCGCGGCCTCGGCAAAGTCCTGCGGAACGCCCAGGCCGCTTCTGTACAGTTGGCCAAGATAGTATTGCGCCCGCGCGTCGCCCCGTTCCGCGATGGGCCGGAAGCCGCGATAGGCCGCGGCGTAGTCGCCGCGTTCGTAGGCTGCGAAGGCATCATCGAAGGTCTGCGCCGCTGCCGGCAGGGACACAGCCGCCACCAGGACAAGCGCTATCGCCGCGACAAGGATGCCAACCGCCCGCTTCGACATTTCACCGGCTCCCTCATCGACCTGCTGAGACAAGGGAAACTATCGCCGCTTGCGCCTGTTCCGCAAGCGTTCTTTTAATCGATTGCCGGTCGATTTCCGGGATATAGCGGCGTATGTGCCCGCCGGGACGGCAAACCGGCCCCTGCTGCCGAGGCAGGGAACGGTTCGACCCTCCCCTACAGCCCCATCTGCGCCTGGATCAGGCGGGCGAGCGGGCTTTCCGGATCGCGCAGGCAGAAGGCGGCGGCGAAATGGTCGGCGCCGCCCTGGACGTAGAGGTCCGCCTCAACGCCGTTATCCGCCAGGGATTTCAGGTAGGCGTCCGCCTGGGGGCCGAATTCAATTGGGTCCTTCGTGCCGTAGGAGATCGTGACCGGCGCGCTCTTGCCGGGCCGGGGCGGCGGCGGGTTGTGCACCGGGCTCACGCGAGGGACGTCGGCCGCTTCCAGTTGTATCCACTCGTTGATGTAGGCGAGGCGCAGGGGCTCCAGGTCGAACAGGCCGCTGATCGGCGTGACGCCCTTGATCGCGTCCGCCGGCAGGCCGTAGCGCGTCCAGTCGGTCGCCAGCATCATGGCGGTGAGATGGCCGCCGGCGGAATGGCCGGAGACGAAGAGGCGGTCCCGGTCCGCGCCATAGTCTGCCGCACGGTTCCAGCACCAGACGACAGCCTGCCGGCATTGCTCGATAATCGTGTCGAGCGTCACCGCGGGGCACAGGTCGTAGGAGTTGACCGCGACCGTCGCGCCCGCCGGCACCAGCCCGGCGGCGACGAAGCTGTGCTCCTCCTTGGTCAGCGCGCGCCAGTAGCCGCCGTGAATGAACAGGTGCATCGGGCCGCCCCTGCTGCCGGCGGGGAAGACGTCCAGCACTTCCATGTCGGACGTTCCGAAGGGTTTGTTGAGATCGCCGTCCAGCGCCTTGCGCGCTGCCGCGGCCTCGGCTTCCCACATCGCGATCGTGGCGTCGAAATCGACCGTCGCGCGGGCGTTGTAGGCAGCGTCGAGCGCCTCCTGGTCGTAGTCCCGATACACCCTGGCGCCCATGGTCCGCCTCTCTCCGCTCGAATTCGACAGGCGAACCTAGCGCCTCGCGGCATTCCGCGAAAGCCGGCAACCCGGCGACCGATGCGTCGTATCGGCATCGCCGCCGTTTCCGGCGTCATGCCCGGCGTCCTTAACGGCCGGCGCGAAACCGGTCAGGATTTTTTCCGCGCGAACTGGCGGACCACGCCGCCGTCGTTGCGTGCCGCGTCGGCCGACCGATCCGCTGTCCGGACGGTCCCGTCGACCAGGCCGACGACCGGATCGCCCTTGATGGTCACCCGCTGCATCGTGCGCCGGTGCGGCAGGTAATCGTGGGTTGCATAGTGCTGCACCGAACGGTTGTCCCAGAAGGCGACCGTGCCGACCGCCCATTCGAGGCGGAACTGGTATTCGGGAATGCGCGCCTGGCGGAACAGGAAGTCGAGGATGGTCCGGCTCTCCTCTTCCTTCATGCCCTTGATGCCGATGGTGAACTGCGGGTTGACGAACAGAACCCTGCGCTTGGTTTCCGGATGAATCCGCACGATCGGATGGGCGGTTCCGGGAAACGCGTCTTCCATGTCGCGCAGTGCCCGGCGGCCTTCCGGCGTATCGGGGAACAGCGCGCGGAACGGCTTGAAATCGTGCACCGCCTCCAGGCCGGAAATCAGCTGCTGCATCCGGTCGCTCAGACCCTCGAAAGCGCTCGTCATGCTGGCGAACAGGGTATCGCCCCCCAGCGGCGGCAGAACCTTGGCGCACAGGATCGTCGCCATGGGCGGCGCATTGCGGAAACTCTCGTCGGTATGCCAGACATCGGTTGAGAACGGCGGATTGTCGCCCGAATTGTCGAGCACGATCAGCGCCGGCTTGTCCGGCAGGTTGGGCGAAAAAGGATGGATCGAGAGCTCGCCGAAATGCCGGGCGAAGGCCATCTGCTGATCGGCGGTAATGTGCTGGTCGCGCAGGATCACGACCTCATGGTCGTTGAGCGCGGCCCGGATCGCCGCCGCCTGCGCCGCCGTGATCCCGGCGGCCAGATCGGTGCCGCGGATTTCCGCGCCGATATTGGGCCGGAGCCGGACGACCTGCAATCCGGCCGCGTCGACGTTGCCGTCCATCTGTCCCGCCTTTCGGTCGGTCGTACAGGATCGGCAGCATAATCGATCGCCCGGCCGCGTGCGAGACCGAGCCGAAACGCGGCCGCCGAGCCGGTTGCCAGCGATTGCCCCGAAGGTATCATCGCCCGCCCGTCAGCCCGAGGCCCAGACCATGCCCGAGACCGTCGCCGAACTCGTCATCGAAACCCTGATCGAGAACGGGATCGAAAATCTCTATTGCCTGCCCGGCGTGCAGAACGACGATTTCTTCGACGCTCTCTACGACCGGCAGAACCGGCTGAGGCCGGTTACGGCGCGGCACGAGCAGGGCGCGGCCTACATGGCGCTGGGCGCCGCCCTGGCGACCGGCCGGCCGCAGGCGTTCGCCGTCGTGCCCGGACCCGGATTTCTCAATGCTTCCGCCGCGCTGGCCACGGCCTACGCGACCAACGCGCCGGTGCTGGCGCTGGCCGGCCAGATCCCGCTGCGGGCCATCGGCAAGGGCTTCGGGTTGCTCCACGAACTGCCGGACCAGCTCGGAATCCTGGCGGGTCTGACCAAACAGGCCGCCCGGATCACCGGCGGCGGCGATGCCCATGCCGTCCTGCAATCCGCCTTTACGGCCGTGCAATCCGGCCGGCGCCGGCCGGCCGGCATCGAGGTTCCGGTCAACGTCTGGAAGTCGCCGGTGGACGTCGTTCCGCCTGCGCTGACCGCGCCGGCCGACCCCGCACCGGAAATCGACGCGGAAGCCGTCGAACGCGCCGCCGGAATGCTCGAAGCGGCTGAACGCCCGCTCATCGTCGTCGGGAGCGGCGCGCTCGACTGCGGCGAGGCAGTGACAAGCCTGGCGGAAATGCTGTCCGCCCCCGTCGTCGCCTACCGGACGGGCCGCGGCGTCGTCTCGAGCGAGCACGCGCTGAGCATCGGCGCACCGGTCGGCCATGCGCTGTGGGCGCTCTGCGATGTCGTGCTCGGCATCGGCACGCGGCTCAACCAGCAGATGCTGTGGGGCACCGACGACGCGCTGAAGATCGTCCATATCGACATCGACCCGGAGGAGCTCGGCCGCGTCCGCGCGCCCGATGTCGCGGTTCACGCCGATGCGCGCGAAGCGGTGCCGATGCTGGTTGCAGCGCTGGAAGGCCGGGAAGCGAAGCGCGACGCCTGGCGCGACCGGGCCGCGGCGGAAAAGGCGCGCTTCGCCAAAGCGTACCGGGACAGGCTCCGCCCGCAGATGGCCTGGCTGGACGCGATCCGGGCGGAACTGCCGCGCGACGGCATCTTCGTCGACGAGCTGACCCAGGTCGGCTACGTGGCGCGCCTCGCCTTCCCGAGCTACATGCCGCGCACCCATCTGACCTCGGCCTACCAAGGCACCCTGGGCTGGGGCATCCCGTCGGGCCTCGGCGCGGCCCATGCCCGCCCGGACGTGCCGGTCGTCGCGATTGCCGGCGACGGCGGCGCGCTGTTCGGCATTACCGAACTGGCGACCGCCGTCCACTACGGCATTCCGCTCACCGCCGTCGTCTTCAACGACAACGCCTACGGCAACGTCAGACGCTTCCAGATCGAGAATTACGACAACCGCCCGATCGCCTCCGACCTGACCAGCCCGGACTTTGTCCGCCTCGCCGAAAGCTTCGGCGCCCGCGGCCTGCGCGCGGAAACGCCGGAAGACCTGCGGCAACGGCTGCGCGAAGCTTTCAAGGGCGGCGGCCCGACCGTGATCGAAGTCCCGGTCGGCGATTTCCCCTCGCCCTGGGACTTTCTCATGCTGCCGAAGGTAAGGGGGATGTGACGCGCAAACCCTGAACAGTCCAAAGCGGTACAATCTTGCATTTGGCACCATAACGACGTACATATTTGTAATTGAACGAGGATAGAAGCATGGCTCCTGCGAACGCGGCCCGAAGCGAACGAATCAATCTGCGCCTGAGCGGAACGGCAAAGCTGCAGATCGAGCAGGCTGCGGCCGTCGAAGGCAAGACCGTCAGCGGCTTCATCGTCTCCAGCGCGCTGGAGAGTGCGGAGAAAGCCGTCCGCCGGCACGAGGCCATGACGCTCGGCCGCGAGGACGCGATGCGGTTCTTCGACGCCCTCGCCGACCCGCCGCCTCCGAACGACCGCCTACGCGCGGCCCTGGAGGAACACCGTCGTCGCGTCGACTCGCGTTGACCGATCCCGACACGCTGGTCATCCGGCCGCTCGACAGGCGGCATAACCGGACAGCCTTTTCCTGCGGTTTGCCGGAACTGGACCGTTACCTGTCGCGCCAGGCCGGCCAGGACGTACGGCGCCGGATCGCCCGCGTGTTCGTCTGCACCGACGGAGACACCGATGCCATCCTCGGCTTCTACACGCTGAGCGCACTGTCGATCGAGTTGACCTCGCTGCCAGAGACGCTTTCCCGGAAACTACCGCGCCATCCGGTGCCGTGCGCCCTTGTCGGCCGGCTGGCGGTCGATTCTTCGGTTCACGGGCAGGGTCTTGGTAGCATGCTCCTCGCCGACGCCATCAGGCGTGTCGTGGCAGCCAGCGAGACGGTGGCCATGCACGCCCTTGTCGTGGACGCCGCCAACGACAGCGCAAGACGCTTTTACGAAGGATTCGGCTTCGCGCCGCTGCGGAACCGCCCGATGCGGCTGTTCCTGCCACTTGGCCACCCCGGTCTGCGGGGGCCGGACGATCCGGCGCGGACCTGACCAGCCCGGACCTCGTCCGCCTCGCCGAAAGCTTCGGCGCCGGCGGCCTGCACGCGGAAACGCCGGAAGACCTCCGGCTCCGGCTGCGCGAAGCGTTCAAAGGTGGCGGCCCGACGGTGATCGAAGTCCCGGTCGGCGATTTCCCCTCGCCCTGGGAGTTCCTGATGCTGCCGAAGGTAAGGGGGGTGTGACGCCGTTCGTCGGATGCGCACGGCGGCGCCGTGTTCGCCGCGCTGTCGCACCTATTGAGCAGACGATCGATCGGGCACCGCCGAGTGAATCAGCCTGGCTGTCTCATCCGGCATTGTCAGCATCGCGTCGTGAAAGGTCGGCAGCCGGTGGACGGTCCAGTTCGGATCCGGTTCGTACTTTCGGGAAATATCGCGAAATCTGGTTTCCGAGTGCCGTTCAGCCTGGATATACATCTTTCTGACCACCCGCTCCCAGTCTGTCGCCAGTGTCAGCGCGTCTTCGAAGGTGCGCAGCGGATGATCGGTCGTCCGAGCATTGATCCAGTCCCTTAAGCCGGGATCATCCGTCCAAAGAGCTGCATCCGGTGGCGATACGCGCCATCCTCCACCCCGTTTTTGCGCTTCGGTCCGCGCAAGTTCGAGACGTTCCTGCGAAAGGTTGTCGGCAACGCATGTTCCGGGTTCCGGGACGAAGGCGTCGAGATACACCAGGGCGCCGATCCGGCTGGGAATCCGGTCCGCCACGCATGTGGTGACGAAGCCGCCATAGCTGTGGCCGACAAGCACGACATCGGTCAAATCTTCCCATTCGACCAAGTGCCGAATGTCGGCAATATGGGTCTCCAGGCCGACATCCGGGCCCAGCAGATGCGAACGGTCCGCGAGGCCCGTCAACGACGGCGCATATACGGTGTGGCCCTCCGTACGCAGACGGTCCGCCACAGGACGCCAGCACCAGCCGCCGTGCCAGCCACCGTGAACCAAAACGATTTCGGCCAACTCGGCCTCTCTTCATCGCTGCCGGAAATCGCCCGATAGCACAGATTAGTTGGCGGACCAACTAATCTGTGCTATCCTTTGGGCGTGGAGGATCAACCATGGCCGGTCGAAGCGCCGAAGTCCCGGAACGCGACCCGAACTACGAAGCGGAACTGGAAGCCTGGTTCAACTTCAAGATCAACGTCCTGTCGAACCGCATTTCGCGGGTCGTTGCCCGCAGCTACGCAGAAAGCTACGGCATCGGCGTGATCGACTGGCGCGCGCTTGTGGCGATCGAGCATTTCGGCCCGACCACGGCGAGCGCCATATCGGAGAGAACCCAACTCGACAAAGGATCGCTCAGCCGCGCCATCGACCGGCTGTCGAAGAAGGGCTGGATCGAGCGGTCCGCCGGACCGCGTGACCGGCGCCAGACCCTGCTCAGGATCACCGAGGCCGGCAAAACGGAATACCGCGCCATCGCCCCGCAGGCGCTGGACCGGCAGCGCGCGCTTCTGTCCGCCCTGTCGGAACAGGAACGCGACGTCCTTGTCGGTCTGGTCGATCGGCTCCTGCTCCGCGCGGACGCCATGCTCTCACGGTCTGCGGACTGACACGATGACGGGTTCCGGCGCGCCCGAAAGGCCCCTTGCCGGACACGGAAACGGCCGGCCGGCGGTAATCTTCCGTATCTTCGCGCCGGCGCCCGACGGGGCGGCGGACGATGCGGACGGCCATTCGGCAGCCGACGGAACGTTCGTTACGACGCGTCTCGTCATGCTGCTCGGCGGCGTCCTCGCCCTCGGTATGGCGCTCCAGACCATCTACACCGGCTATTTCGGCCCGTTCGAGCCGACGCTGCATCGCGGGCTGGCGCTGGGACTCTGCACTGTCGCGGCGGCGTTCGCCGCCCCCCTTTCGCTGCGCTACCGAGACGGGACCGGCCGGCGCCGCGCCGCCGCCTGGGCCTGGGACATCGTGCTAGTCGGAATCGTCGTCGCCGGCGTCGTCCGTCTGCTGGCCTTCTACGAGGATATCAACGAGAGCATTATCGACTACGCCCTCCACGACCAGATGATCGCCCTTCTGGCGATGATCGCATTGGTCATTCTGTCGAGCCGTTATTTCGGGCTGCCGCTGTCGATCTTCGCCGGCCTGTGCCTGGTTTACATTTTCTTCGGCCGGGACCTGCCGTGGATATTCCGGCATTCGGGCTTCGACCTGAGCCAGGTGGCCGAAACGATCTGGTTCTCGACCCAGGGCATTTTCGGCCTGCCGACCGGCATTGTGCTCGACGTCATCTTCATCTTCGTCGTGTTCGGGGCCGTGCTGCAATATACCGGCGCCGGCGATGCGCTGATCAAGATCGCCCTGCATCTTTCGCGGCGGTCGCGCGCCGGGCCGGCCCATTCGGCGATCATCGCCAGCGCTGCCTTCGGCACCATGTCCGGCAGCGTCACGGCAAACGTGGTCGGGACGGGCACCATCACCATCCCCATGGTGCGCGCCCGCGGTTTTTCCGGCCCGTTCGCCGGCGGCATCGAGGCGGCGGCCTCAACCGGCGGGCAGATCCTGCCGCCGGTCATGGGTGCGGCGGCCTTCCTGATGGCCGAACTGTCCGGGCATCCCTATGTGACCATCGCAATCGCCGCGCTGATCCCGGGTCTGTTCTTCTATCTCTCGTTGTTCGTGTTCGCGTCGCTGGAGGCGCGGCGCCTCGGAATCGCGGCGCGCACCGCCGAAACCGAGGCCGGACTGACCCGGCGGGACTGGCTGAATTCCCTGATGTTCGTGGGGCCGATCGCCGCCATCGTGTATGCCCTGGTGGACGGCTACACCCCGACCTTCGCGGGTTTCCTCGGAACCGTCTTCGCGATCGCGTTCAGCTTCCTCAACCCGGAGGTCCGGCGCGAGCCGGGCCGCATCGTTACCGCCCTCGTGAAAGGCGGCATCGCCGGATCGCAACTGATGGTCGGCGTCGCCGTGATCGGCATCGTGTTCGGCACGCTCAGCCTCTCCGGAGTCGGATTGCAGATCGCCATCCTGCTCTCGGGATTTGCGGGAGAGAGCCTGTTCCTCGCCCTCGCGCTCGCCGCCTTCGCCTGCCTCGTCCTCGGCATGGGCATGCCGACGCTGCCCGCCTACCTGATCATCGTCCTGATCATGGGCCCGGCGTTTGCCAAATTCGGCGTGCCCGGCCTGGCGATGCACTTCTTCGTCTTCTATTTCGGCGTCCTGTCCGCCATCACGCCGCCTGTCGCCCTCGCCGCCTTCGCGGCAGCGCCGATCGCCCGGGCCGGGCCGATTTCCACCGGGCTGACAGCGATGAAACTGTCTGTCGTCGGCTTCGTCGTGCCGTTCGTCATCGTTTACGAACCGTCGATTCTGCTGGTCGTCGATTTCGAAGCCGGCACTGCGCTCTATGCCTGCGCGCGGCTGGCCTTCGCCATCTGGCTGCTGACGACCGCCCTGACAGGCATGGAGATCGCGCGCCTGCCCGCATGGCAGCGGATTGCGAGGCTGGTTCTCGGGATCGCCATGCTCTCCACCGTCGCCGAAGTCCAGTTCGCCGCTCTCGCCGCGGCCGCCGTCCTGATCGCCGGGCCGGTGGCCCGGCACCTGCTTGGTCCATCCAGGCGCCAACCCGGCCGGCCGACAGCCGGCAACCACCAACCGGGAGGATTCTCATGATCGCAAACTTCAAACCGGCTCTTTCGAACCTGGTCCCGGCGGCCGCGGTCGCTGCGGGGATCGCGCTCTCCGTCGGCGCCGCACAGGCCCAGACCTTCCTCAAGATGTCGAGCCTGCAGGCCGGTTCGCCGGGCTACACGATCTCGACCGCGATCATCAACATCGTCCAGAAGAACACGGACCTCAAAATCCAGCTCTCCGCAGGCGAGACCCAGACCCGCGCGATGCTGCAGGGCGCGCGCGGCAAGCTCGACATCATGATGTCGACGCCGTTCGCCGTCTTCTGGATGAAGAAGAAGGTCGCCATGTACAAAAAGGTGAAGGACGCGCCGGAAATGGCGGCCCGCCTGCGCAACATCCTGTCGTTTCCGCTCGGCACGATCTATGTGGTCACCAAGGCGGACTCCGGCATCGAGACCTTCAAGGATCTGAAAGGCAAGCGGGTATTCATGGGCCCGCCCGGCGGCGGCGCCTACAATATCGCCAAGGCGATGATCGTGTCGTCCAGCGGACTGAAAGACGGCGAGGACTTCACGTCCGCGCGCCTCGACTGGCGGTCGGGCTCGCAGGCTTTCCAGGACGGTAACGTCGCCGCCTATCTCGGTGCCGGCACAGTACCGAATCCGCTGGTCGAACAGTTCGCGCTGGGCGGCAACCTGCGCTTCCTGTCGATGCCCGAATCGGCCTTTCAGCATCCGGCGGCCAAAGGGCTCATCAGCCTGCCCGGCTTCGTGCGCGCCTCGATCGACGCTGCCGGCTACAAGGGCAAAGTCGTGAACAAAGAGCCGGTGAGTTCGATCGCCATGTGGGCGGCGATCACCTCGCACACGGGCGTTGCGGCGGATCACATCTACAAGATTACCAAGGCCGTGCTGGACAACCTCAAGGACATGCACGCGACGGCGCCGTGGCTCAAATCCATCACCCGGGACACCGTGCTCGCGCAGATGAACCTGCCGCTGCACGCCGGCGCCTACCGCGCCTACAAGGAGGCCGGCCTGAAGATTCCGGCCGCCCTGGTGCCGGCCGAAGCAGCGAAATAGCCTGAACCCCCGATTGCCGGGGCGTGTCGCAACCGACCCCGCGGCACGCAGACCGGCGCGCGCATCTTGCGCAGCCCGGCCGGCCGGCGGCTTTGTTGGCCCGGCCGGGCCCATGCTGCCGAACTTCCGGGATCGAATACGGCAGAAGCATACCGGCAAGGCTCTGCAACGCCGTCCTCGACTTCTGCACGTTGAGCGCCCTGTCGAAGGCGCTCGGGCCGCAGCCCGTTCCCGCGCGTTATCGGGTTGATGGGCGCGCCGGTCGGATGTAGGGTCGGCGCCATGAGCGAACACAGGAAAACGCACACGCCGCCGCCCGACATACCGGGCCGCCCGAAAGACTGGCGCGAGCAGATCAAGGCGGACCTTGCAGCCCAGGTCGAGGCCGGCGGCACGCTCTACGGCGTCCGTTCGGACGGCGCCTATATCGCACGGACCAAGGACGGGGACCGGGTGATCGAGGCGCCCGAGAGACCCGAGAGAAAGTCCGCCTGACCCGGCCGGCGTCCGCGGCCGTGCCGAACCTTCTCGTCGTCTCCGGCCCGAACGGGTGCGGCAAGTCCACCCTGACACGCACGACTTGGTTCGGTGACGTTGACATCATCGACCCCGACGCCATTGCGCGCAGCATCGCGTCCGGCGACCCCCTGCAGGCAGGGCGCGAGGCGCTTCGCCGGCGGCGGGACGCGCTTGCCGCGGGCCGGTCGCATCTGGTGGAGACCACGCTTGCCGGTTCCGGCATTTTCCGCCACATGACGGCGGCGCGGCAGGAGGGCTACCGGATCGTCCTGCACTATGTGTCGGTCGCCTCGCCGGACCGGGCGCTCGACCGCATCCGCAACCGGGTGGCGCTCGGCGGCCACGATATTCCGGAAGCCGACGCAAGGCGGCGGTTCGCGCGCTCGCACGCCAATCTCCCGGCGGCGATCGCGCGCGCGGACGAGGTCCTGCTCTACGACAACACCGATCCCGACCGGCCGCACCGGGAGGTTGCGATCCTGAAGGACGGGGCCTGGTGGGTCGCCGAGGCCGTTCCCGGCTGGGCGGCAGAGGCTCTCGCCAGGATCGGGCCGCCGCATCGGCGACGATGATGGATATCGACTCGCGCAAACATCGGTTCTATTGCCACCGCGCGTACACTTCGGTTGGCGGAGACGGGATGGGCGGAGACTCGACGCGGGTGCAGCGGCGCCCGGCGGATCGCGGGACGGAAGCTGTACCGGAAGAAAAACCATGAATCTCGACAGCCTGCTACGGGTTCGCCTCGCCCATCTGCCGACGCCGCTGGAGCCGCTCGAACGGCTGAGTGCGGCGCTTGCCGGAGCGCTTGCCGGGCCGGGGGGCGGGCCGGAGATCTGGATCAAGCGTGACGACTGCACCGGGCTGGCGACCGGCGGCAACAAGGCGCGCAAGCTGGAATACCTGATGGGCGCGGCGCTGGAGCGCGGAGCGGAAGCCGTCGCCACCCAGGGCGCGGTCCAGTCGAACCACGCCCGGCAGACCGCCGCGGCCGCGGCGCGGCTCGGCCTGGAATGCCACGTCCTGCTGGAAAACCGGACGGGCTTCACCGACGGGGACTACAACGAAAACGGCAACGTGCTGCTCGACCGGCTGTGCGGCGCCACCGTTCATCGCTGTCCGCCGCGCGACGACATGGAGACCGCGCTCGCCGAACTGGTCGCAGGCCTGCCCGGTGGTGCGGACCGGGTTTATACCATTCCGGGCGGCGGCTCGAACGCCATCGGCGCGGCGGGCTACGCTAATGCGGCCGCCGAACTGGTCGAACAGGCCGAAGCGGGCGGGCTGGGCATCGACGCCATCGTACTCGCCAGCGGCAGCGCCGGTACCCACGCCGGGATGGTGACCGGCCTGCTCGGGGCCGGATCGAAAATCCCGGTCTACGGCGTCAGCGTGCGCGCCGAATCCGCCCCGCAGGAAGCGAAGGTGCTGGACCTGGCGCACGCGACGGCGGCCCATATCGGCCTGCCTGCCAGTGTCAGGGCCGCCGACATCCGGGTGGACGACCGCTTCGTCGGCCCCGGCTACGGCATCCCGGCGGACTCGACCCTGGAAGCGGTGCGCACGATGGCGGAACTGGAGGGCATCCTGCTCGATCCGGTCTATACCGGGAAAGCCTTCGCCGGCCTGCTCGGCCTGGTCCGCGAGGGCGCGTTCCGGGCCGGGCAGCGGGTGGTCTTCCTGCACACCGGCGGATCGTCCGCCCTGTTCGCCTATCCCGGCTGGTTCGGGGAGAAGCGGGCGATGGCGGCGTGAGACGGAGTCCACCCGTTATTTCGACCGGCCGAAGAGCCTGCGCTGAGCCTGCCGAAGGGGCGCAGAGAAATCTTTCCCGCAGGGAACAGCGATGACAGACGCCGCCGATCTCTACCCGTCACTCCGGGACCGCGTCGTTGTGGTCACCGGCGGCGGCCGGGGCCTCGGCCTCGAAATGGCGCTCGCCCTGGTCGAGGCCGGCGCGCGGGTGACGGTGACCAGCGCCCGCGAAGCCGGCGAACTGGCCGATACCGTCGCGCAGGCCGAAGCCATCGCGGGGCCGGACCGGCTCATCGCCGTGCAGGCCGACGTGCGCGACTATGGCGATTGCCTGCGCGTGCGCGAGCGGACCCTGGAGAGGTTCGGCGCCGTGCATTGCCTGGTCAACAATGCCGGCCGCGGCATGAAGCTGATCCATCCCGACTATGTCGAGGAACGGCCGAAATTCTGGGAGGCGCCGCTCGACGGCTGGCGCGAGATCGTCGACACCAACATCAACGGCGTCTTCAACATGGCGCGCGCCTTCACGCCCCATTTCATCGGGCAGGGATTCGGCAAGATCGTCAACGTCTCGACCAGCGACGTCACCATCGTTCGCGTCGGCTATTCGCCCTACGGCCCGAGCAAGGCGATGCTCGAGGCGATGAGCCGGGTCTGGGCGCAGGATCTGGAGGGCACCGGCGTGACCGTGAACGTCTTTCTGCCGGGCGGCGCGACGGACACCGCGATCCTGCCCGACATGCAGCAGAAACGCGGCGCCGACGGCGGGCTGCTGCGGCCCGAGATCATGCGCGCGCCGATCCTGTGGCTGTGTTCGGACCGCTCGAACGGCCATACCGCCGAGCGCTATATCGCGCGCCTGTGGGACGATGGCCTGCCGCCGGACGAGGCTGCCGCCGGAGCGCGCGACCGGCACCACGAGAAACCCGGCATTCTGTAACCGGGCCAGGGCGAAACGCCTGCGCCGGCCCAATGCGCCGGCCGCATCGTGCGCCACCGGGAGGTCTTCCGCCTCGATGCCGGGGCGTGAACGGGGAGCTTGCGTCACGACATGGCGGTTGCTAATGTTAGCTAACTCTTAGTTAAGGAGATCATTATGGCGACCGTTACGGTGCACGCCGCAAAAACCCATTTGTCGAAGTTGATCAAACGCGTCGAAGCGGGCGAGGAAATCGTCATCGCACGAGGCGACCGACCGGTTGTGCGTCTCGTGCCCTACGCGGCGAAGGTGGACAAATCGAAAGGCTTCGGTTCGATGAAGGGGCTTATCGACGTAGGTCCGGAATTTTTCGAACCCCTCCCGGACGAAGAACTTGAGGCCTGGTATCGCTGATTGCGATGCGCGTCCTCCTCGACACGCATGTCGCGCTTTGGTGGCTGAAAGGCGACAACCGGATTCCCCGACGCATTCGGGATATCGTGGCACATCCCGACACGGAAGCGTTCGTGAGCGCGGCGACGATCTGGGAAATCGCGATCAAGTCGAAACTCGGAAAGCTTCCGGCCGCCGCCGCCGCGGTCGAAACGATGCCGGCCTGTTTTACCGACATCGGCTTTTCGATGCTGGCCATTAACGCCGCCCATGCAAAGCGCGCCGGCAACCTGCCGCTGCACCACCGCGATCCCTTCGACCGGATGCTCGTTGCGCAAGCGGCGATAGAATCGCTCACACTGATTTCCGGCGATCCCGTCCTCTCGCTCTACGATGTCGACACTGGATGGGATACAATTCGGTAACCGGAAACCTCCGCGTATCGCGAGCCCCGGGCAGCCTCAATAATCCTGCATCAGGCTGCCCCAGCCGTAGACCCTGTCGTCGATGCCCTGCTGGCGCAGCGACCACCAGTAGGTCGCCGTGTTGATCGCGATCACCGGCTTGTCGAGCCAGAACTCCGCGATCGCCGCGACCCGCGCCATGGCGAGGTTGGTGCCGACCTGCACGATGGCCTCGACCCGGCTGTCGTTCACCTCGACGATCGCATCGCGCAGTTCCCGCTCCGAAACATGGGCGATCAGCTGCGGGCTGGCGCATTTCAGGCCCTTGAGGGCGACCACCTCGAAGCCGCAATCCTCGAAGAACTTGCGGACATTCCCGTCGCCCACCGGCATGTAGGGCGTGACCACGCCGATCCTTTTGATATCGCCGTATTTGCGCAGCGCCGCCTGGCAGGCGTCCGAACCCATCGAGACCGGCACGCCGGCCCGTTCCTCGCAGTTCTTGTGGAATATCCTGGAACCTTCGAGACCGTCCCAGAAGGTTTCCGCCGACATGCCCATGATCACGGCGCCCGGCGAGCAGGTGACCACCCGGTCGATCGCCACCATCAACTCGGCCCGGATGTCGACCATCAGCTGGTTGAAATCCTCGTCGCTGCCGATCGGATTGTCCGGGATGTGGATGCGCGCGAAATGGTTGGTCACGCCCCAGGGCCGGAAGGAATCGAATTCCGGCTGCACGGCCGTGTTGGTGGACGGCGCAATGACGCCGAATTTCATGCGGTGACCGATCGAATCGACCATGTTTCGCTCCTGTGGCTCGGCCGGATCGGCCCGGCAGGTCCGCTTGTGCGGGGTTCGCTTCTGTCCTTAGGGGATGGCCTCGGCTTCGCGCAACCCGGCGATCATCGAGCTGCGCAGCAGGAATTCGCGCGCCTTCGCCGGATCCCCGGCCGTGCGACGCATCTCGTCGTGCCGTTTCTCCCGCAGCACCGGATCGGTCTCCATCAGGGTCTCGCGGTTGCGGACGGTCGACTGCTGCACGAAATCCAGCGCCATCTTCCGGCGCTGCCGCTCGTAGCGGTCGAGCACCGTTTCTTCCGCTTCGCCGCGCCAGACGGAGACCAGCTTTTCGCACAGGCTGAAGGCGTCCTGGATGCCGCCGTTCATGCCCATGCCACCGAGCGGGTTGTTGATGTGCGCGGCGTCGCCGGCCAGCAGGATGCGGCCGATCCGGTAGGTGTCGGCGACCCGCTGATGGACCCGGTAATACGTCTTGTGCACGACATCGAACGGGCCGCAGCCCGGCGCAACACCGTCCAGCCGCTCCTGCACCCGTTCGTCGGTCAGCGCAACTTGCATGTCCTCGTCCGGGCCGGTCGGGAACAGCACCCGCCAGGCGTCGACGACCCGGAGCAGCACAAGCCATTCCTCGGGATCGGCGAAATAGTTGACCAGGGTGAGGTCCGGCATCGGCCCGCGGAATTCGAAGCCGGTCGAGAGCGTCAGGAACAACTCCGGAAAGGTCAGCCCGTCGTAGGCGACGCCCAGCGAGCGGCGCACCGCGCTGTTGGCGCCGTCGCAGCCGATCGCCCAGTGGCCTTCGAATTTCTCGATGCCGTCCGCGGTGTTCGCGGCAACCCAGGCGCGGTCGCCGTCCTGGCCGGCCCCGGTCACCTCATGGCCGAAGCGCAGATCGAAATGCGCCACGTCCGCCATGCGCCGGTGCAGCAGGCGGGTCAGCTTCCACTGCTCGGCCTGGATCCGGTAGGGGTGGCCGGTGTCGTCCCTGAGCAGGCCCAGGTCCCAAGTGACGACGGGGCCGGTCTCCCGGTCGCGATACTGCCAGGTCGGCGCGACAAGGCCCCAGCCGGCAAGCTCCGCGACGATGCCGTCGAAGAAATCCAGCAGGTCCAGGGTCGGCGGATGCCAGGTCGAGGCGCGCAGGTCGGTCGCAAGGTCGTCGCCCGCCTCCAGCACCAGCACCGGAATGTCGTGCAGCGCCAGGTAGGCGGCGGCGGTCATGCCGACCGGCCCCGCGCCCGCGACGATTACCCGGTCCGTTTCCGCCATGCGCCCCGCCCTTCCGGCTATTCCGCGGCAACGGCGCGGGGCGCCGCCGCTTCCTGCCGGGCACGCCGCTCGACGGTGCGCCGCGCCATCGTCGGCGCCCGGTCGAAGGCGGCATCGACGCGCGGGCTGTCGGGGAATCGCTCGTTGCCCCGCTGCACCGCCTCGATGACGGCCTTGTCCTCCAGAAACGCTTCACGGAACAGGTCCCTGACCCGCCGGTCCACGTCCGCATCCGTCAGCGCGAAGTTGCGCACATGGGTATAGAAATAGAAACAGCTCCGGTCGGTTTCCGGCGTGATCAGATTGAAGGACCGCAGTTCCACGCCCCGGCTGCGGTCGCCTTCCGGCGCGCCGGTTCCGGCCGCCGCACTGCCCATATCGACCACCACCATCGCCGGCGGTTCGAAGGTGATGATCTGCCAGCGGTCGACATTGCCCTCGAACCCGCCGAGCGCGGCGTAGATCGGCGCCGGCGGCCGGTCCAGGATCCAGCGGGTCATGCGCACACGGTCGCCGTCGCGTTCGGCGCGCACGGGAATGTCGGCGACATCGTCGGTGCCGAGCGTCGACTTGTGCACGAAGGAGACGTGCGAGCCGTCCATCAGATTGTCGACGACAAGCTGGCAATGCCCCTCGACATGCAGGGGATCGCCCTCCGTGACGGCCCAGTCCGGATGGTCGTTGAGGGCAACGTCCGGGATCAGGCTTTCGTCGGCCAGCGCCGGATCGCCCGGCCAGATCCAGATCCAGCGCCATTTCTCGACAACCGGATAGGCGCGCACCCGGGCGGCCTCGGGGATGCTGTCCTGGCCGGGTATGCGCACGCAGCGTCCGGCGGCGTTCAGGGTGAATCCGTGATAGCCGCATTGCAGGTTGTCGCCGACGACCGACCCCATGGAGAGCGGCATGCGCCGGTGCGGGCAGCGGTCTTCCAGGGCTGCCGGGGTTCCGTCGGCCTGACGGAACAGCACGACCGATTCGCCGAGCAGCGTGCGGGCGAGCGGCGCGCGGTCCACGCCGCCCGGAAGCTCGTGGTGCCACGCCGCGACATACCAGGCATTCCGGATATAACCGTCGCCCATCGCCCTTCCGGTCCAACTCTTCGGTTTTTGCCGATTCTCTGCGGCACTCCGGCAGATACGACTGCCGCCGGCCGCGTTGACATACTCCATCGGCTGCATGCACTTTACTGCGCAAAATGCAGCGGGCGCAGGCGCGCCGGGAGCATCCTGCGAAACCATGCATTACGACTATATCCCCCTGCCCGCGCGCAATCCGCTGAAATGGCCGAACGGCGCCCGTCTGGCGCTCATCCTGACAATCAATCTGGAATTCTGGGACCTGGTGAAGGATACGACCGCGCCCTATTACGCCGGCGGCCCGCCGGTGCTGCCCGATCCGCTGCCCGGCAACGTGCCCGACTATCACAACTTCACCTGGCGCGAGTACGGCCAGCGGGTCGGCGTCTGGCGCATGATCGACACCTTCGACAAGGCCGGCGTGCCCGCCGGCTGCACCATGAACGCCAAGATGGGGCTGGAACGGCGGCCGGTGATCGACGCCGTCAAGGAACGCGGCTGGGAACTGGTGGCGCATAACTACGAGCAGGGCGACCTGCTGACCAATTACCAGTTCGACCGGGCCGCCGAGGCCGACCTGATCGGGCGCACCCTCGACGTCTACGAACAGGTCGTCGGCAAGCCCGCCCGGGGCTGGCTGTCCTCCTCGCTGCGCGGCACCTCGCAGACCGCCGACATCCTAGCGGAAAACGGCCTGATCTTCCTGTGCGACTACATGAACGACGAGCAGCCCTACCTGATCCGCACGCCGTCGGGCCCGATCGTCTCCACGCCCTATTCGGTGGAGATCAACGATTTCACCTTCTTCCACCGGCGCGGCATGTCCACCGGGATGGCGCTGGAGCTGCTGAAGGAGCAGTTCGACCAGCTTTACCTCGAAGGCGCGGAAAGCGGCCGGCTGATGAATGTCGGCCTGCATCCGCATGTCGCCGGCCATCCCTACCGGATCCGGGCCCTGCGCGAGTTCCTGGACTATGCCCGGGGGTTCGAGGGCGTGTGGTGGGCGACCCGCGAAGCCATAGCGGCGTGGTACCTGGAAAACCACAGATCCCACATTCCGGCCTGACGGGCGGATCGCCGGCGCCTCTCCATGGACCTGTCCCAGCTTCCCCAGCAAATCGTCAACGGCCTGATGCTGGGCGGCGTCTACGTCATGGTGGCGGTCGCGTTCACCCTGATCATCGGCATGCTGAATTTCCTGAATTTCACCGTGCCGGCGCTGTTCATGCTCGCCTCCGTCCTGATGTGGGCAATTCTCGAAGGACATGGCATCGCCCTCGACCTGACCGCGATTGCGGTTCTGCTCGTGCTCGCCATGATGGCCGCCGACCGGCTGCAGCACGCCGAACTGCCGGCGCCGGTCAAATCCGGCGCTGCGCTGGGCCTGGCCGCCGGCGCCCTGCTGATCTTCTGGCAGATCGTTGCGTCGAAACCGGGCAATGAGGTCTTCGCCTGGCTGGACGCAGCGACCGGAAAGGGCGGCCGCTGGGTCGTTGGAATATTCGTCGCCCTGTTCACGGTCTCGGTGCTTTCGCTGCTGATCGAGCGCTTCACCTACCGCTACATGAAGGCGAAATACGGCGACGCCACGGAACACGCCCTGCCGCTGGTCAGCTCCCTCGGCTTCCTGATCGTCATCGAGCACACGGTCATCAGCACCTGGGGATCGGATGCGCTGACCACGTCCTCGCCCTTCGGCAACGCCAGTTTCGAGGTCGGGCCGGTGCTGTTCTCGGTGCCGCAGCTGCTCAGCCTGATCCTGTCGCTGGCCATCGTCTTCGGCCTGTCGATCATGCTGAAAACGACGAAGCTGGGCCGGGCGCTGCGCTCGATCGCGGAGCGGCCTGATACCGCGCCCCTGATGGGCGTCGAGGTCGGCCGGATCGTGCCGGTCGTTTACGTCATCACCGGCCTGCTGTGCGCCATCGCCGGCATCCTGTTCACGATCAACTACACGACCGTCGACGCCTATGTCGGCGATACGGTCGCCACCGTCGCCATCGCCGGGATGGTGCTTGGCGGCCTGGGCAATGTCTGGGGCGCGATCGTCGGCGCGCTGTTTATCGGCATGGTCGAGGTCATGTCGATCTACATGGTCGGCGCCACCTTCAAGAAAATCCCGATCTGGGGCCTGTTGCTGCTGATCCTGATCGTCCGCCCGACCGGCCTGTTCGGCCACACCGCCATCGGCAAGGGCAAGTTCTAGCGTGCGGCGATGAGCGGTTATCTCGAATCCCAGCTGATCATCCTGTGCCTGAACGTGATCTACGCCTACGGCATCTTCCTGCCGGCGGCTTCCGGGCAGCTCAATCTCGGCGCCGCCGGGTTCATCACCATCGGCGCCTATGCGAGCGCCTGGTTCAACGCTTCCGGCGTGCCGATGTATCTCGCGATCCCGGCCGCCATGGTGTTTGCCGCAACGATCGGCTTCGTCATCGCCTTCCCGATCCTGCGCACGCGCGGCGTCTACATGGTGCTCGCGACCTTCGCCTTCGCGGAAGTCGTCGCCGGCCTGATCATCAATCTGGAGTTCCTCGGCGCGGCCGCGGGCTATCCGGTGGACTCCCACGCCGATTACCTCGTCGTCGTGCCGGTCACGATCCTGGTCGTATTGCTGTGTTTTTTCCTGATGTCGACGCGGTTGGGCCTGGCGATGCGCTCGATCCACGACGACGAAGCCGTGGCGACCCTGTTCGGCGTCGATGTGCGCCTCGCCAAGGTCGCCGCGTTCACCCTCGGCGCAGCCCTGATGAGCCTGGGCGGCGCCCTCTATGCCCATCACTACAACTATGTCGAGACCCAGACCTTCAACGTTCTGGTGAGCATCTACATTCTGCTCTACGTCCTACTCGGCGGCACGCAGACGGCCTGGGGGCCGCTGATCGGCGCCGCCTTCTTCACCATCGTGCCCGAGGCGCTGCGCCAGATCGCGACGGCCAGCGACCAGGCCTGGATCGCGGAATCCCGGTTCATCTTCTTCGGCGCGATCATCGTCCTGATGATGGTGTTCCGGCCGGAAGGCCTGGTCACGCGGACGCTGATTGACCGTATCGCGATGCCGTTCGGCGGCCGGTCCGGCCCGGCGCCGGCCGCCGGGGCCGCATAGGCGGGGCGGCGATGGCGGACGACGTCCTCAGCATCGAAGGCCTGCACAAGAGCTTCGGCGGCCTGAAGGTCATCGACGATGTCGGCTTCGCCGTGAAGCGGGGCAGCCGCACCGCGCTGATCGGGCCGAACGGCGCCGGCAAGACGACCGTGTTCAACCTGCTGACCGGCGTCTACCCGGTCGACGGAGGGACGATGGTGCTCGACGGCCGGGACATCACCCATGTGCCGGCCAAGGACCGGGTGATCTTCGGCATGTCCCGGTCGTTCCAGAACATCCGGCTGATGCCGCACCTCTCGACGGTCGAGAATGTCATGCTCGGCCAGCATGCCCGCGCCCGGCGGCTCGGCGACCTGCTGTATCCGCTCGGCTTCAGGCCGCGCAACCGCTGGGCCACGGCGGCGAAGGAGGCGCTGGAAGAAGCCGGGCTCGAGACCTATCCCGGCCAGGTGGTCGCCAACCTGCCCTATGGCGTGCAGAAGCGGATCGAAGTCGTCCGCGCCATGGTCTCACAGCCCAGGCTGCTGTTGCTTGACGAGCCGGCGGCCGGCCTCAACCAGGTCGAGGCCCAGCAATTGCTCGCGCTGCTCGAAAAGGTTTCCGAAAGCGGCGTCACGCTGCTGGTCGTCGAGCACGACATGCATTTCGTGCACAATCTCTGCGACCATGTGGCGGTGCTGAATTTCGGCAAGAAGATCTTCGAAGGCACGCCGGCCGAGGTCAACGACGATCCGCAGGTCCGCGAGGCCTATCTCGGCAGCGACACCAGCATGGCCGGGCGCGGGGCGGCGGAAGGGGCGGCCGATGCTTCTTGAGGTCGAGGAACTCGATGTCCGCTACGGCCGCAACCACGCGATCAAGGCGCTGGATCTCGAGCTGGCCGAAGGCGAGATCGTCACCGTCCTGGGCGCAAACGGCGCCGGCAAGAGTTCGCTGCTCAAGGCGGTGCAGGGCACCGTCAAGCCGGCCGGCGGCTCGGTCCGGCTGAACGGCGAGACGGTGACCGGCTGGAGCAGCCCGAAGCGGGTGCGCGCCGGCCTGACCCTGGTCCCCGAAGGCCGGCAGATTTTCGTCAGCCTGACGGTGCACGAGAATCTGCAGATGGGCGCCTACTCCCGCAGCGACCATTTCGACCGGGAAATCGACGAGGTCTACGACCGGTTTCCCAACCTCGCGGCGCGCCGGGACATGATGGCTTCGGTGCTTTCGGGCGGCGAGCAGCAGATGCTGGCAATCTCGCGCGCGCTGCTGGCGAAACCCAGGATCATGATGCTGGACGAACCGTCCCTCGGCCTGTCGCCGATCCTGGTCCAGAGCCTGTTCGACCTTATCGCGGACCTGAACCGGGACGGCCTGACGATCCTGCTGGTCGAGCAGAACACCCACATGGCATTGCAGACCGCGCACCGCGGCTATGTTCTCGAACTCGGAGCGACCGTCCTGTCCGGGACGGCCGAGGAGCTTCTCGCCGACGATCGCCTGGAAGAGGCGTATCTCGGCGGGAACTGAGCGCCGCCGGCCCCGGCCCCAAGGCTGGAACGGGGGCGCCGGCAATGAGGGAGCGCGGGCGGAGGCCCGCAAGAAAGAGGATTGAAATGAGCATGAGGAAAACCCTTCTGGCCGCCGGCCTGGTGGCGGCGGGTGCTGCGGCGGGTACGCCGGCGGCAGCGCAGAATGACATCGTGATCGGCGCAAGCCTGGGCCTGACCGGCATCTATTCGACGATCGCGAAGACCACGGAAGTGGCGATCGACATTGCGGTGGCCGAGATCAACGCGGCCGGCGGCATCAACGGAAAGAAAGTCCGGGTCGCCAAGTTCGACACCGCGGGCGATCCGAAGCAGGCCGTGGTGGCGGTGCGGAAATTCGCCCGCGACGACGGCGCGCTGGCCGTGGTCGGCCCCTTCTCGTCCTCGGAGGCGCGGGTCGCCTTCGCCGCCGGCGAGCGCGCCAGGATCGTCCAGATTCCGAACGCCTCCTCGGCGCCCAAGCTGGCGGACAAATTCTCCTACGCCTTCCGCATGACGGAGAATGAGGGCCTTCAGTTCCAGCGGGTGATTTCGACGCTCAAGAAGCGCGGCATGTCGATCAAGTCCGCAGCGATCATGCACGGTACCGACGATGTCGTTTCCAAGGCCGTCGGCCTGTTCATCATGAAGCCGATTTTCGCGAAGAACGGCGTCAAGCTCGCCAAGGCGCCGATCGGCTTCGAGACCAAGGCGGTCGACGTTTCCGCCCAGGTCACGCAACTCAAGGGACAGAAGATCGATTATGTCGGCCTTGCCGGCATCACCCCGGTCGCCGTCCGCGTGCTCAAGGAAATGCGCCGCCAGGGCGTCATGACGCCGATCATCGGCGCCCAGATCTGGGCCGATCCGGAAATCACCCGGCAGATGGGCAAAGATGGCGAAGGCGCGGTCTTCTCGGCCTGGTTCTGGTACAAGAAGGACGAGCGCAGCCGCGAATTCACCCGCAAGTTCGTCGCCGAGAACAAGAAGCGCGGCGTCGACAAGCCGTTCCCTCACCATGTCGACGCGTCGGCCTACGACGCCGTCTATCTGCTCAAGCAGGTCATGGAAGAGCAGAAAGTCACCGGCGATCCGGCAAAGCTGGCCGAAGAGCGCACGAAGATTCGCGACGGCCTGCACACCGTCGTCTACAACGGCGTAATCGGCCAGATCTGCTTCGAAAAGACCGGCGACGCGCAATTGCCGGGCTATGTCATGACCATGAAAAACAGCGAGTGGGTCCTGCTCGGCGAGCACAAGTCGCTGCCCTGCAAGAACTAGTACGGCAGACCCGCAGGATCGTTTCCGGTCCTGCGCCCGACGCCGCAGGGGAGGCCCGAAACCCTCTCCTGCGGCGTCGGCCGGTTTCAGATGCCGACGATGGCGTTGCCGCCGTTCGGGCTGATCGTCTGGCCCGTCATCAGGGCGGCTTGATCGGAAGCCAGGAAGGCGACCGCATAGGCAAGGTCGCGGGGTTCGGCGAGCCGCCGCATCGGCACCGTCGCGGCCCGGCGCTCGAATTCCGCATCGTCGTTCAGGCTCATCTGCGTCATTTCGGTCTTCACCAGGCCCGGCGCCAGGGCATTGACGGTGATGTTCCACGGGCCGAGCTCGCGCGCCAGCGCCTTGGTCAGCCCCAGCAGCGCGCCCTTGGCGACCGTATAATGCGGCGCGTTCGGGCTGCCGATCATGGCGAACATCGAGGACACGTTGATGATCCGGCCCCAGCGCCGGGCCTTCATGCCGGGGACGACCGCCTGGCTGAGAAAGAAGGCCGATTTGACATGGATGGCCAGCATCGCGTCGTAACCGGCCTCGTCGATCTGCTCGAACGGAAGCTGACGGCCGGAGATGCCGGCATTGTTGACCAGGATATCGACCGCGCCGCGTGCCCCGGCGATCCCCTCGACCGCCGCCTGCATGGCGCGGATATCCGCAGCGTCGCCAGGCAGCGGCTCGGCCGAACCGCCGGCGGTGCGGATCGCCCCGGCAACCGCTTCCGTCCGTTCGGGCACGATATCCTGCACGATGACGTGAGCGCCGCGCCCGGCCAGAAGTTCGGCGTGGGCCTGCCCCATGCCCGAGCCCGCTCCGGTGACCAGCGCGGTGCGGTTTTGCAGGGAAACGTCCGCCATCGGAGTATCCTTCCATATTGTCTTCGCATGTTCGTCAATCATCCGAACTCGACCCGAACCGGTGAAGTATTCGCTGGATAATATTTTGAACCGGCAAAATTCCGGACCGGGCCAATGTCGTCTTCTCGACGGAATACTTTAGTGCCGGGGCCGCCTCGTGCCGCGCATCCGGCGGACCGGTTCCGGCCCGGCCTCCCCGACACCTACACCCGCCGGTCGACGAAGCGGGGCGCCTTCATGAATTTCTCGAAATCCTTGCCCAGTTCGCCGTTGGGCAGCACCTCGGTCGCGACCGCCAGCTCGAAGGTCTGGCGGATTCTGAAGCGCAGCGTATCCACGGCTTCCGTCGTATCGGCGCCGCGCTTCAACTCCAGGCGCAGCAGGACGTCCTCCAGGCCGGACTCCCCTGTGTTCAGCACCACCTGAAAATCGTTCACCTTCGGGTCGGCGAAGATGAAATCCTCGAAGTCCGTGTGATTGACGTTAATCCCGCGCACCTTGAAGAAGCCGGCGGTGCGGTGGGCGTGGCGGATCATGGGGAACAGCTCGGCATAGCGGTGGCCGGTCGCGCCGCCGTCGTGCAGCGAGACGATATCGCCTGAATTCCAGCGCAGGAAGGGCGTGGCGTGGCCGGTCACCAGCGGCGTGACCAGCAACATGCCCGGCCGCTCGTCGTTGAGCGGCTCCAGGGTCTGCTCGTCCACCGTCTCGATGAAATAGAGGTCGGTCCAGATGTGGATGCCGTCATGGGCCTTGCCCTCGCCGCCCATCAGCCCGGCCTCGGACATGCCGAACACGTCGAACACCTCGGCGCCCCAGTCGCGGCTGAGCTTTTCGCGCTTGGCGTCCGACAGCGTCTCGGCGGCGGTGATGATCCGCGCGATGCTGCTCTCGCGCAGGTCGATGCCTTCGGCGTCCGCGATGTTCGCCATGTGCAAGGCGAAGCTCGGCATGCCGACGAGCACGGTCGGCCGGATATTGGCGATCAGCTCCAGTTGCGCCCGGGTCGGCATCGCATTGCCGGCGCCGGCCCACAACACGCCGACGCCCGCGCCGTGGGCGCCGCGCGCCCAGACCTGGCCGGCCGGATGGACGCCGATGGGAAAGCAGATATGCGCCAGTTCGCCCGGCGGCGTTTCGGTCACGCCCCAGGCCCGGCGCCACGACAGCATGCCGTAGTCGACGTCGGCGAAGGTGCGCGGATAGAAGACCGGCTTGCCGGTCGAGCCGCCCGAACGCCAGTACTCGGCGATGTCCGTGTTGTCGACGATGCAGAGCCGGTCCATGAACTCCCGGTGCGACCACTGGCGCAGGATGTCCTTGTCCAGGACCGGGATCTTCGCCCACTCCTCCGGCTCGTCCAGGCGGTCGGGATCGATGCCGTCCAGCCTGGCGGCATACCATTTCGCCCGCTTTGCGCGCTCGAAGGCGGCGCGCTTGCGCCGGCTCTGGATCGCCCGGATATCGTCTCGCGACGCCGGCAACTGAAACGGATCGGACATTCCTGCGCCATCCCCCGCCGACGGGTCGGGTCGCGGCTCCCTCAGCCGCCGTCCCGGTCGCTCCCGTTCGCCGACAGTCTGGCGCAACCGGCGCGGCAGGTCTATCGGCCTTTGCCCGTCCGGGCCCGGCTCCGCCCGATCCCGGCCCAACCCCGGCCCAATCCCTGCTGGGCCGCTGACCGTGTTGACCGGAACCGGCAATTCTCTAACGTGTAGGGGATCCGCGAAACGGCGACGGCGCAGCCCGTGAAAACTCATGTCCACCAGTAGCGCAACCCGTTCTGAGGAGCGCGAGACCGCGCCGCGGCTGCCGGAACGGACCCGGCGGACCGCCGATATCAAGGCGCTCGCGCTCAAGGCCGGCGGCGACGTGGTCGGGATCGCGCCGGTCGAGCGCTGGGAAGAGTATGTCCCCGAAGGGTATCGCCCCTACGATATCCTGCCGGGCGCGAAATCGGTCATCGTCGTCGGCGTGCGCGGGCCGAACGCCGGCGCCTGGCAGTCGCCCGACCACCGGATCATGGAGGTCAACGGCTACGATTTCGCCAACGACCGGGCAATCCACGTCGTCGCCGACCATATCGAGCGGAAGCTCGGCTACTACGCCATGCAGGGCCCGGCCCTGCCGACCGCCGGCTACCAGCCGCGCATGTCGATGATGCTGGCCGCCGTGCTCGCCGGCTGCGGCACCCGCTCCTTCGCCGCCAACATCATCCTCAATCCGCAATACGGGCTGCTCTATTACTCGGCCTGCCTGACGACGCTGGAACTCGACTACGACGACATGCTCGAACAGGGGGTGTGCCCGGCGCCCATGTGCGTGCAGACCTACCGCCATATCGGCAAGACGCCCTGCATGGCCGCCTGCCCGGCGGACGACGGCGGCTGCCTCGACGGCTCGATCGACGAAGACGGCAACATGGAGCATGTCTATTACGACCGGGAACGCTGCGTCTCGCGCTCGATGAACTTCGGCATTTCGAGCTTCCAGAAGGCGCTCGAACAGATCGCCGAGGAGGAGGACCGGGACAAGCGGAGGATGATGATCAACTCGGATTTCTTCGCCCGGTCGTGCAGTTCGGTCAGCTTCTACAAGGAAAGCGTGGCCCAGTGCTTCGAATGCATGCGCGTGTGCCCGATCGGGCGCAAGGAACGCAAGCTGAAGTAAGACCATGGCAGACGCGCCGACCGCCGCCGGAACCGACAGCAACATCAAGGAAGACCTGCGCGCCTTCGCCCTGAAGAGCGGCGCCCTGGTCATGGGCGTCGCCGATGCCAGGGCCTTCACCGCCGCGCCCGAGGGCAAGCGGCCGGCGGATTACCTGCCCGGTGCGAAATCCGTCGTGGTCATGGGCGGCGCGCAGCCGCGGGCGGCCGACTGGCAGAGCCCGAAATACGAGCATATGGAGGTCAGTTCGACGACCGACCGTATCTCTGCCCTCGGCAACCGGGTCGCGACCCATATCGAGCGCACCTACGGCTATTACGCGCTCAACGTTCCGCAGGCGCTGGACAAGGGGCGGCAGCCCTTCCTCAGCATGTCGCTGGCGGCGGAGCTGGCGGGCTGCGGTTCGGCCAGCCTCGCGGGCCCGGTGCTCCATCCGGACTACGGCTTCATGTATTATTCCGCCGTCATCACCACCCTGCCGCTGGCGCCCGATCCGCAGCCGGAAACCCCCGCCTGCCCGGCTCCGGAATGCGTGGAGATGTACGAGGATATCGGCAAGACGCCGTGCATGGCGGTTTGCCCGATCGAGGAGGACGGCTGCATCGGCGGCACGCTCGAGGACGGCCGCATCGCGAGCCGGCGGTTCGACGCCGCGCGCTGCACCACCCGGGTGCAGACCTACTGGGTGCCCGGCTTCCAGAAGGCGATGGAAAAGCTGTTCGAGGAGGACGACCGGGACCGCCGGCGGATGATCCTGAACTCGAACCTGATGACCCGCACGCTGTGGTCCATGACCTACGCCAACATCAGCCAGGGCCAGTGTTTCGAATGTATGCGCGTGTGCCCCGTGGGCGCCGAGAAGCGCCAGCTGCGATAGGAGCCGGCCATGCCCTTCTTTTTCGTCGATCCCGAGGTCTACCGGACATACCGCGACCGGGTCGTGGCGATGTCCCAGTCGATCCAGGTCAACTACCCGGAGCATATGCCGGCCGAACAGCGGCAGCCCGGCCTTTCCGACGAGGAGATCGCGGAAAAGCTCGGCCTCGATGCGCGCACGGTCTCGGAAATCCGCTGCGTCGCCGAACGCGAATTCTACGACGTGGACGAGTGGGAAAAGGCGGTCGAATTCAAGGACCGCCAGTGCCGAGGCTATGCCGAGCGGGGCCTGAGCTTCACGACAAAGAAATATTTCGACGCGAAGAAAGCGGAGAAGGGTTAAGGCGGCGGGCTGCGGCGACCGGAATGGCACCGATGGTTCCGGCGGATTTTGCCCGACCGGCCTACCCGGCCAGCTTCTCGCCTACCGAATCCAGCCCGGTCTGGTACAGCTCTTCGATCGAGGCGACGACCTCGCCCTCATCCGCGCCGGAAACGCCGAAGCTGCCGGACCATTTCATGGTCGCGGTGCCGTCCATGTTCGCGCGCACCGCGATCGTCGAGACGTAATCGACCAGCGGCATCGGGCCGGCGTCGGCCATCGAGTAGGTGAGCGTCCGCGCTGCGTCGTCAAGGGCTTCGAGCCGTTCCACGACCACCGCGCCGTCGCCGAGCGTGAGCGTCCGCAGCGCCCCGATCCCGTCGCGGTCGGTTCGGCAGACGACGACCGGCGGCAGCCAATCGTCGAGCCGGCCGAATTCGCGCACGATCGCCCAGACATCGTCCGCCGCGGCAGCAAATACCGCCTCTTTCGTCACCGTCGGCATGGTTTGCTCCTTTTCCCCAGGTCTTCCCGATCCTGCGTCCCGGCGCGCCCGGCCGGCAAGCGCCGCATCGTCCTATTCCAGCGACTTGGGCGGCACGCTTCTGAGATATTCGGCGATCGCCCGGCGGTCGGCATCGGTCAGCTTCGACGTGACGTTGGTGACGACTTCTTCCATTTCTCCGCCCAGCACGTCGCCCGCCGGCGTGACGCCGGTCTGCAGCGCGAACACGATCTCCTCGAGGCTCCAGCCGCCGATGCCCTTTGCCATGTGCGGCGTGATGTTGGGCGCGCCGCCGATCTTGGTCTTGCCGTCGCCATAGTCCGGCGCGCCCGCCAGCCGGACGCTGTTGCGCAATCCACCCAGAATGTTGCGCCGGGTATGGCACTCGCCGCAATGGGCAGGCCCGGTCACGATATAGGCGCCGCGGTTCCAGCTGCGCGATTTCCCGGGGTCCGGCCGGTAGCGGCCCGGTTCCAGAAACAGCAGCTTCCACAGGCCGAGGCCGGGCCGGAACGAATAGGGAAAGGCCAGCCGGTGCCCCCCGGTCCGGCCGGTGACCGGCGGGATGGTCTTCAGGTAAGCCCACAGGTCGCGCAGGTCGTCAGGCGTCATCCTTGTGTAGGAGACATAGGGAAAGGCCGGATAGTAGTGCCGCTCGTCGGGCGACAGGCCCAGCGTCATGGCCCGGATGAAATCCGCCTCGGTCCAGCCGCCGATCCCGGTGGCGGCGTCCGGCGTGATGTTCGGCGAAACGAAAACCCCGAACGGCGAGGCGATCTCGCGCCCGCCGGCGAGCGGCGTGCCGCCCTTGCGGGTGTGACAGCCCGCGCAGCCGGCCATGGCGAACAGATAGGCGCCGCGCGCGGCGTCGGCCGTCGCCGAATCCGCGCCGGCCTTCGGCGTCTGCCAGATCAGCGACGGGAAGAAAGCGGGAATGCTGGCGGCAAAAGCCGCTACGACCGCGAGGAACAGCAAAAGCCTGATCAGGCGCATATCGGGCGGCGGGTTCGTCCTTTGCGGCTTTGACGCCGAAAACCTGTCGAACGGCGACCGGCCGGCCGGGGCGTCTCGCTCCCGACTGTGCCATGCCGTTCCATTTCGATAAATCCAAAATTCCTGTGCCGGAAACCTGGGGCCGAAATAAGGCGAAGACGAATCGCGTTGCCGACCGCAGAAGGGCCGATGGAGCCCGCTTCCGGATGACGCTGCAAGGCCCTATCTGTCGACGGTCGGCGCCGGTTCGTGCGCCGGCAGGCCTTCGGCAGCCGGCGTTTCGGCGTGCGGGGCTTCGAGCCGGGGCGCTTCGGAGTCCTCGTCCGGGACATCGGCGTCGGGCCGGCTGCTCAACAGGGGCGCCAGCAACCCGGACGCCGCGTCGAACCCCGCCATGGCGGTCAGCAGAAGGAAGGTCGAGGTGCCGAAGCCGCCGACCAGCAGGAACAGGGCGCCGCCGCCGCCGAGCCACAGGATCGCGAGCAGGCGATAGCCCAGCGTCCTGCCGCCGGCGCGCGCCGTCTTCAGGGTCTCGAACGCCAGCGCAATCAGGCCGACCAGGAGGAAAAGGACGCGAAAATCCACCTGCCACATCCCGCCCGACGGCAGGGGGATCGCCCAGGCCGGCTCGACCAGGAACGCGGCCATCCGGAAATCGGCGGGGCCGAGCACCGGGCCCAGCAGCGCAAAACCGGCATAGGTGGCCATGACTACGCCGATTGAGGATATGAGCCTGAACATCGCGGTTTCCGGAAGTTTGGCGGCGGGAGGGCGGATAGCGGAGCGGCTGCTGACCGGATTTCGTCAATACAGCGTCCGCGTCCCCTCCCGATAGCTGCGGTCGGCTTCTTCGGGATCGCCGTCCAGCCCGGCCATTTCATGGACCATGCGGCCACCTCCGGGCAGGATTCCACGGTCCGGCTTGCTCTCTTCGTCCCACAGGCCCGCCCGGCGCAGGGCGCGGTTGCAGTGGATATAGGCTTCACGCACGCGCACGCGGATCGCCATCAGGGCCGGCTTGCCGCCCATCGCCAGCCGTTCCAGCAGTTCGGGATCGTCGGTCAGGCCGGCGCGGCCGTTGAGGCGCAGGGTTTCGTCGAAGCCCGGGATCATGAAGATCACCGCGACTTCCGGGTTTTCCAGGATATTGGTGAGCGTATCGAGCCGGTTGTTGCCGGGCCGGTCGGGGATCAGGATCGTCCGGTCGTCGACGACGTGAACGAAGCCCGGCCGGTCGCCGCGAGGCGAGACGTCGCCGGGGCCGCCGTCCGCTGCGCTGGTGCCGATCACGAGGAACGGCGCATGGGCGATGTAGGTCCGGCAATGGTCGTCGAGCCGGTCGACGACCTTCCGGCGGGACCGTTCGCCCGGCGCGCGATAGTGCGCACGCAGCGCTTCGAGGCTGTCCACGACGGCCACCGTCAGCGCACCGGGCGTCGCGCGCCCGCTTCGCGAGCGCCGCGGATTTCGGGTTTGTCGGTCACGCCGGCATTGTCGCTCCGGCCCGCCCGCCGATGCAAGTGGTTCGCGCGCCGTCGCCGGCGTTCGCGCAGAGGCAGACCGGCGCCGCACGGCCGAATTGACGCATTCGGCTGTTGGCACGGCGGCGAAAACCGGTATCTCTACGGGCATCCCCGAGGGCCCGGACGGCGGCACCGCTTCGAACCGTCCCGGCGCCGCCCGCCACTTCGTTTCAGGACTGCCCCATGACGCTATCCGATACTGCCCGCCCGATCTGGCAATGGTCCGCCCCGGCGACCGCAGCCGCCATCCGCGACGGCGACATTTCCGCAGCCGAGGCGGTCGAGGCGCACAGCGCGCGGATGGACGCCGCGAACCCCGCGCTCAACGCCGTCGTGATCGACCTGCGCGAGGAGGCCCGGGCGGCCGCAGCGCAGGCAGACGCGGACCTTGACGCTCACCGGGCGGCCGGCAAGCCGCTCGGCGCGCTGCACGGCGTCCCGGTCACGGTCAAGATCAACGTCGACTTCAAGGGGCAGGCCAACACCAACGGCATTGCCGCCTTCCAGGACGTCATCGCGCCGGACGATTCGCCGGTCGTCGCCAACCTGCGCAAGGCGGGCGCCATAATCCTCGGCCTCACCAACACGCCGGAATTCTCGTTTCGCGCCTTCACCGACAATCCCCTGCACGGGCCGACCAAGAACCCGTGGAGCCCGCTGCACAATCCGGGCGGCTCGTCGGGCGGCGGCGGGGCGGCGGTGGCGGCGGGCATCGGCGCCATCGCCCACGGCAACGATATCGGCGGGTCGCTGCGCTTCCCGGCCTGGTCGAACGGCCTGGCGACGATCAAGCCGACCCTCGGCCGGGTGCCGGCCTACAATCCGAGCGCGCCGGCCGAGCGGCCCCTGATGGCGCAGCTCATGTCGGTGCAGGGCCCGATGGCGCGCGAGGTCGCGAGCGTTCGGCTCGGCCTCGAAGCCATGGCGGCGCGCGACTGGCGCGACCCGTTCTGGTGCCCCGTACCGCTTGAAGGGGTGCCGCTCGAAGGGCCGGCGCCGGAGCGCCCGATCCGCGTACTCTACGCCCAGCCGGACGACGACATGGACTGCGACCCGGCGGTCATGGCCCAGGTCGACGCCGCGGCGGCGATGCTGGCCGACGCGGGCTATGCGGTCGAGAAAGGCCCGGCGCCGCGGCTGAAAGAAACCTGGCAGATGTGGACCGACATCCTGATGGCGGAGGTCCAGACCATGCAGCGCGAGATCATCGACCGGGTCGCCACGCCCGCCCTCACCGACACGCTGGACGCCTATCTCGCCTTCTCCAACCGGCTCGACCTCAAGGGCTACATGACGGCGATCGCGCAGCGCTCCCGCCATGTCCGGGAATGGATGGCGCAGCTCGAGGAGACGCCGCTCATCCTCACTCCGGCCTCGGTCCAGCCGGTCAACCTGCTAAACGAGGACCTGCAGGGGCCGCAGCGGGTCTACGAGATCTTCACCGCCGCCCGCTTCATCTCGGCGCTGAACCTGCTCGGCCTGCCCTGCGCAATCGCGCCGGTCGGCACGCTGAACGGCCTGCCCAACGCCTGCCAGATCGTCGCCAGCCGCTTCCGCGAAGACCTGGCGCTGGACGCCGCCCAGGCCATCGAGGACCAGGTCGGCGTGCTGTGCCGGGAGCTGTGGGCGCGGGAGGGGTAGAGAGCACTTCTCGCAAATTTCATTTCACCCCGGCCCCCGAGCCGGGGTCCAGAGTCGCACGACGGTCGTTGCGTTCAGAGATGGGCGGCAGGGGTTTCGCAGTTCTGCAATCCAACCCACGCAGCGCCGCGGTAGTTGCTGTCTCCTGGAACCGTATCCTCCGATTTGCCAGTAGCCCTGGGCCCCGGCTCGGGGGCCGGGGCGACAATTCTTGTGAGAAATGCGGGTTGGGGCGGCGTTTTGGTGCCGAGACCTTAAAGATGAATCCCTAGTGCCATTTTGACTTCTTCAATCGCAGCGTTGCGGTCCTGCCGAAAACGCTACACCGCACCGCCTGTCGATCTCCTCGGCGAAGGCGGTCTCGAAAAACAGGGTCAGCGCTTCGGCGAGGTTGTCGCGCGCGTCGGACACGGTGTCTCCCTGGCTGGCGACATCCACTTCCGGGCACAGCGCGACGTATCCATCGCCCTCCCATTCGACGATTGCGGTCAGCCGCCTGTTCATGCCGTGTCTCCTTTCGGTCCGCAGACCATTCGTAACCGATCGGAGGGCCGGGCGGGAAGCGCCGCCTCACTCCGGTTCCATCGATGGCGGATACGCACTAGAAGATGGACGGATGTCGGAACATCCCGCCGGGTCGACGCCGCCTGCGCTTGTCGTCGAAGACATCCACAAGAGCTTCGGCGCGCTCGACGTCCTGAACGGCGTGTCCCTGACCGCGGCGGCCGGCGAGGTCATCGCGATCATCGGCAGTTCCGGCTCGGGCAAGAGCACCTTTCTGCGCTGCATCAATTTCCTGGAAATTCCGGATCGGGGCCGGATCGTGCTGGACGGCGAGGAACTCCAGGTCCGCACCGACCGCGCCGGCCGGCTGACCGGCGTCGACCGCAAGCAGATCGTCCGACTCCGCTCGCAACTCGGCATGGTGTTCCAGAGTTTCAACCTGTGGGCCCACATGACGGTGCTGCAGAACGTTGCCGAAGGGCCGGTCCGGGTGTTGAAGCGCAGCCGGGCCACCGCGCGCGAGGAAGCCATGGCGCTGCTGGAAAAGGTCGGCCTGGAAGACAGGCATGCCAGCTATCCCGCGCAACTTTCCGGCGGCCAGCAGCAGCGCGTCGCCATCGCCCGGGCGCTCGCCATGCAGCCGAAGGTGCTGCTGTTCGACGAACCGACCTCGTCGCTCGATCCCGAGCTGGTCGGCGAAGTGCTGCGCGTGATGCAGGATCTTGCCCGGGAAGGCCGGACGATGATCGTCGTGACCCACGAGATGGGGTTCGCCCGGGAAGTGTCGGACCGCACGATCTTCCTGCACCGGGGCAGGATCGAGGAGGAAGGCCCGCCGGCCGGCCTGTTCGGCGCGCCCAAATCCGAACGGCTGCAGCAATTCCTGTCTAGCCAGATGTAGCGGCCGCTGTAAGCTGGTTCCCAGCCGTAACGCCCCGGACGGAATGCGAAGGCGTTTTCGGGAAGCCCGCTGTGAGCCGGGGGAGGCAACCGAAGAAACAAAAATTCGGTCAGGGAGACCTATCGCGATGATCCGCAAAATCACTCTGCTTGCCGCTGCCGCCATGGTCGGCGCAGCCATCCTCTCGGCGCCGGCCGCCGCCCGCGACATCCGGATCGCCACCGAGGGCGCCTATCCGCCCTTCAACAGCAAGAACGCCAAGGGCGAACTGGTCGGCTTCGACGTCGACCTCGCCAGGGCCATCTGTGCGCACATGAAAGCGAAATGCACGCTGGTCGCGCAGGATTGGGACGGCATCATTCCCGGCCTGCTGGCGAAGAAATACGACCTGATCGTCGCCAGCATGTCGATCACCGAGGAGCGCAAGAAGAAGGTCGCCTTCTCCACGCCCTACTATTCGAACTATCTCCAGTTCGTCGCGAAAAAGGGCAACGGCTTCAAGCCGACGGCCGACGGCATCAAGGGCAAGACCCTCGGCGCCCAGCGCGCGACGGTCAGCTCGCAGTATCTCGAAGACAATTACCGCAAGGTCGCGAAGATCAAGGTCTACGACAAGCAGACCGCTGCCTGGCTCGACCTGAAGGCCGGCCGCGTCGACGCCATCCTGTCCGACCTGCTGCCGTCCTACGACTGGGTCAAGAAGAACAAGGGCTTCGAGATGGCGGGCGGCCAGATCAGCAACGAGGACAAGATCGGCATCGCCGCCCGCAAGGATGACACTGAACTTCTTGAAAGAGTGAACGCCGCAATCCTCGCCCTGCGCAAGAATGGCACCTACGCCAAGATCAACGCGAAATACTTTCCGTTCGACATCTACTAGATGCCGGTTCCGGGAAGCACGATAGAAGCCCCCTCCCGCCGGACGGGGGCTTTTTCTTTGGCGGCCGGACCTCCGAATCTACGGCGGCGGGATGATTCCTGAAATTCTCCAGTTCGGCGACACGGGTTTCGGCGATGAACTCGTTGTCGGCGCCCTCGTCACGCTGGAGATCGCGCTCTATTCCCTGGCGATCGGCCTCGCCCTCGGCCTGGCGGCGGCCGGCGCCAAGCTCTCGCGCTCGCCGGTGTTGCGCGGCATCGCCGAAGCCTACAGCCTGCTCGTCCGGGGCATCCCGGAACTGCTGATCATCCTGCTGGTCTATTACAGCGGCGGCGCGGCGATCGAGGCGCTGCTCAACCTCTTCGGCCATGACGGCGGCTTCGACTTCAACAAGCGGCTCGCCGGATCGCTCGCCCTCGGGCTGATCTTCGGCGCCTTCGCTTCCGAAGTCTTCCGCGGCGCGTTCATGGCCGTGCCGAAAGGCCAGATCGAGGCCGCGCTCGCCATCGGCATGACGCGCCGGCAGGTCTTCCTGCGCGTCCGCTTTCCCCAGATGCTGCGCTTTGCCCTGCCGGGTCTGGGCAACCTCTGGATGGTCCTGCTCAAGGACACGTCGCTGGTCAGCGTCATCGCGTTGGACGAACTGATGCGCGAAACCAGCGTGGCGGCGGAGGCGACCCAGCGCCCGTTCGTGTTCTATCTGGCGGCGACCGTGCTCTACCTGCTGCTCACCATCGTCTCCGATTTCTTCCGCGCCCGGCTGGAACAGCACGCCAATCGCGGTGTCGCCGGCGAAGCCATGCCGCGCCAGCTTCTGCGCCGGAGCGCCTGACCCCGATGCTCGACCTGTGGATCAGATATGGCGACCGGCTGATCGACGGCGCGGCCGTCACGGTCAAGCTGGTCGCGCTGGCCTGCGTGATCGGGCTGGTCCTGGCGATTCCCCTCGCGCTGGCACGGCGGTCGGACCGGCGCTGGATTGCCGTTCCGGCCTATCTCTACATCTACTTTTTCCGCGGCACGCCGCTGATCGTCCAGCTCGCCCTGCTCTATTACGGCCTCGCCCAGTTCGAGGCCGTGCGGGAGAGCCCGTTCTGGATCGTGCTCGGCGACGCGGAATATTGCGGCCTGCTCGGCCTGACCCTGAACACGACGGCCTATGTCGCCGAAATCCTGCGCGGCGGGATCGCCGCCGTGCCGAAAGGCGAGGTCGAGGCCGCCGAAGCCTGCGGCATGTCCAGGGCGACGGTCTATCGCCGGATCGTCCTCCCGCGCGCCATCCGCATCGCCTGGCCGGCCTACGGCAACGAAGTCATCCTCTTGATGAAAGGCAGCGCGCTGGTCAGCACGATCACCGTCTACGACCTGATGGGCGAGACCCGCTCGGTCTTCTCGCGCGGCTACGACGATACGGTCTATCTCTACGCCGCCGCGATGTACCTGACCCTGGCGCTGGCCGTCACCGGAGCCTTCCGCCTCGGCGAACGGCGGATGAACCGCTATCTCCGCGCGGCAGGCTAGGCATTCAGCGCCGCCCAGACCTTGGCCGGCGTCATCGGCATGGAGATGTCGGTCACGCCGGCATCCGCCAGCGCATCGACCACGGCGTTCACGATCGCCGGCAGAGCGCCGACCGTGCCGCTCTCGCCCGCGCCCTTGATGCCCAGCGGATTGGTCGCACAGGGGATGTGCAGATGGTCGAGCGCGAAGGCCGGCAGGTCGTCGGCGCGCGGCATGCCGTAGTCCATGAAGCTGCCGGTCAGCAGCTGGCCGCTGTCTTCGTCGTAGAGCGCCTGTTCCAGCATCGCCTGGCCCCAGCCCTGGACGATGCCGCCGTGGATCTGCCCTGCATAGAGTAGCGGGTTCAGCACCAGGCCGGAATCGTCGACGGAGGTATAGCGATCGACGGCGACGTGGCCGGTCTCCGGGTCAAGTTCGACCTCGACGATATGGCAGCCGTTGGGGAAGTTCGGCGTCGTCGGCGAAAAGCTGCCGGTCGCCTCGATCCCCGGCCCGAAGGCGGCCGTGGGCCCACCGCGTATGAAAGCAGCGTGGCAAATCTGTGCCCAGCCCGCCTTCTTGTCGGTGCCGGCGACGGAAAATTCGCCGTTGTCGAACGCGATATCCTCCTGCGCTGCCTCGAACAGCACGGAGGCGAGCAACTTGCCGCGCTCGATCACCTTGTCCGCGGCGTCGCGCAGGGCGTTGCCGCCGACCGTCATGCTGCGCGCCGCATAGGTGCCGCGGCCGAAGCCGACCTTGTCGGTGTCGCCCTGCTCGAAACGGATCCGCTCCGGCGGAACGCCCAGCCATTCCGACACCAACTGGGTGAAGACCGTCTCGTGGCCCTGGCCGTGATTGTGGGTGCCGGCCAGGACGGTCACGCCCGCGCCTTCGTCGAAGCGGATCTCCATCCGGTCGTTGAACAGGCCGCAGGTCTCGATGAAATAGGCCAGCCCGCGGCCGCGCACCTTCCCGGCCTGCGCGCTTGCGGTCGCGCGCTGCGCATAGCCGTCCCAGTCCGCGGCGGTCAGCGCCTTGTCCAGCAGCGCGGGGAAATTGCCGGTATCGTAGGTCGGCCCGAAGGGGCCGGCATAGGGCAGGCGAGCCGGCGCCACCATGTTGCGCCGGCGCAGCTCGACCGGGTCGATGCCGGTCTTGCGCGCCGCCAGATCGACCAGCCGCTCGATGACGTGGATCGCCTCGGGCCGGCCGGCGCCGCGATAGGGGCCGACCATCGCCGTATTGGTGAAATAGCCGGTGATCGACAGGTGGGCGGCCGGGATATCGTACACGCCGCTGTAGATCAGGCAGCCGACGAGCGCCGCCGCGGGCGCGGCCGACGACAGGTAGGCGCCCATGGCGTAGCGGGCGCGCACGCGCAATCCGGTGATTTTGCCGTCCGCATCCAGCGCCAGTTCGGCATCGGCCAGCACATCGCGCCCGTGGGTGTCGTTGAGCAGCCCTTCGGAGCGGCTCGACGTCCAGCGCACCGGCCGGCCGAACACCCGCGCGGCGTGGCAGACCAGGACATCCTCGTGAAAGGCGTTGTTCTTCATGCCGAAGCCGCCACCGACATCGGGGCTGACGACACGGATTTCGGTCTCCGGGATGCCGAAGACGCTGGCCGCCAGGACCGGCCGGATACCGTGCGGATTCTGCGATGCCGTGTAGACGACCAGGCGGCCGTCGGCCGGATCGACAGTGGCGACCGTTGCCCGCGGCTCCATGCTGTTGGGCGAAACCCGGTTGTTGTAGATCTGCAGCGAGACCGTCGTCGCGGCGCGCTCGAAGGCCGCGTCCGCCGCCGCTGCGTCGCCGCGGTCGAAGGCGAAGCAGATATTGTCTTCGGCCTCGTTCCAGACTTTCGGCGCGCCGGGCGCTTCGGCCTGTGCGAGCGTCGCCGCCGGCGCCGAGTCCTCGTAATCGACCAGGACGAGATCGGCGGCGTCTTCGGCTGCCGCGCGGCTCCCGGCGACGACGAAGGCGATCGGCTCGCCGACATAGCGGACCTCGCCGCGCGCCAGGGCAGGACGGGCAGGCCAGAATTTCGGCGGCGGCTCGCCCATGACGACCGGCGAAGTGTGGCACGGTACGTCGCCGATCCCTGCGGCGTCCAGATCGTCGATCGTCCAGACCGCCGTCACGCCCGGCGCCACGCGCGCCGCTTCGACATCGACCGCGAGAATCTTCGCCCTGGCGTGCGGAGAGCGGACCACCGCGCCATGCAGCGCGCCGGGAAAGTTCATGTCGTCGACATATCTGCCGCGGCCGGTGAGAAAGCGGCGGTCTTCGCGCCGGGGCGCGGGCTGACCGATTCCGAACTTCATGGGCGGGACTCCTGGAGATTTCGGATTTGCGAGGCCGGAGCCTCAGAATTCGAGCATTATCTTGCGGACGATGTTGTTGAGCACCACGCGGGATCGCCACGCCCAGCGGGCCGGCTTCAATTGCCTGTAGCGCCGGCCCGCTTCGGCGGCGGCAAGGCGGGCGCGCTCATCGTCGAGGAACACGGCGAACACGACCTCGCGCTTCGACCGGGTCACCATGTAGCCGGCGAGAGACCGGGCGTGGTTAAGCGTACCGGTCTTGCCGCGAATCTGCATTGCCGACCGCACCGGGCCGGACCGGCCCGCAGCGCTCCCGCCCGGCCGCGACCCGGCATGATTCCCGTTCCGCAGCCGCGGCCTCGTCGCGCGGGCCTTTCCGGCGCCGACCCAATAGGGCTGCATCAGGTCCCACAGGCGGTGGCCGGCATAATCCCGGTTGCGCGCCCAGCGCAGGAGGGCCGCCATCTGCCTCGGCGAAATGCGTGTCTCCCGGCTCAACCCCGAATGGTTGGCAATGCGCAGGCCGGACCGGTCCGCGCCGGGAACCTGCCGGCGCCACCAGGCCGCCATTGCGGCACCGGACTGCGCGAGATCCAGCGGCGCGCCGGCAATTCGCCGGGTCGTCGCAAGGCCGATGATTTCGGTCGCGACATTGTTGCTGTATTTCAGGAAGTGCCGCACCGCCTCGATCAACGGTTCGGAGCGATGGACCGCGACGAGCGCGGCGCCGGCCGGCAAAGCGCCCCGCCCGGGATCGGGCACGGCGATTCCGTGCTGCCCGGCGAGTTGCTGAAACACATGGGCGGCCACAAGGCCGGGCCGTTTGACCGGCACCCACATGGCGCCGCTCCGCTTTGTCGTCGGCACGACCATCCAGCGCGGCGTTCCACCCTCTACGGTGCGGACCACACCGCGCCGCGCCCGCGTTCCGGCTGGCGCGACTCCGGCGGCTACGATATCGACCGGCACCACCATATTGTCGGTCTTGGAAAAGATCTGCGCCTTCAGGCTTTTGCCGGACCTGCGCCAGTTCAGCCGCAGCCGGTTGAAATTGAGCGACAGGGCGCCGACGCCCGGATTGTAAGCGGCATCGATATTGTGTGCGCCGCTCAACGCCCGGGCCTCCGGAAACAAACCGTCGTCGAAAAGGAACCGGCCGTCGATCCGCCGGATTCCCCGCTTCTTCAGCGCCCGGATCATCGGCAGGAAATCTTCGGTATACAGTTCGGGATCGCCGCCGCCGACCAGGACCAGATCGCCCTTCAGGGCGCCGCCCCCGACCGATCCGGACCTGTAGAGGCGCGTCTCCGCACGATACGCCGGACCAAGAACCTCAAGCGCCATAACGGCCGTCGGCGCCTTGATGGCGGAGGCCGGCACAAAGGCGCCGTCGGGGCGCCGCGCCGTCAGGACCGCGCCTGTGGCGGCATCCAGGGCGATATAGCCGACGCTGCGCTCATCGATCCGGAAACGCTTGAACAGCTCTTCCAGTCCGAGCGGCGCTGCCGCTGCGCCCGTGGTCTGCGAATCGGCTCCGGTTGCGTGCGCAGCGCCGGCCGCCAGCACGAAAACGCCAGCCGTCAGCACCGCCCACAAAACATTCCGCTGCCTCACGACAGTCTCATTGCCGATATTCCTGCTTGCCGGACGCGGCCCGGAGCCGCCCACGCCCCGGAAAGACGCGCAGACCCGTCGCGCGAATGCGGCGAGCCTGCGAGGCGAAGGATTGCGCCGCGACTATACCCCGCGGCCGGCCGAATTGCACACCAGACAAATCCGGCATTCTGACGCCTGCCCGATTGTGCGGCACAACGCGGCTTCGCCGCCCGGCGGCTTGCCTTTCTGCCGCGACGCTGGAACATTGCCGCGGCATCGGGAGGGAGGCGCACTGTGGCAATTCTGGACAGCAAGACCGCCATCGTCACCGGCGGCGGACAGGGCATCGGCCGCGCCTACGCCCTGGCCTTGGCGCAGGAAGGCGCCAACGTCGCGGTGGCCGACCTGAACGGCGCCAACGCCGCAGTGGTCGCCGGCGAAATCGAGGACGCCGGCGGCTCGGCCATCGCCGTGCAGGCGGATGTCGGCGAGCCGGCGTCCGTCGACGCGATGGCGGCTGCGGCGCGCAAGGCATTTGGCGGCACGGACATTCTGCTCAATAACGCGGCCATCTTCACTAAGCTGGGCCGCTGCGGATTCGAAGACATCCCGCTCGAGGAATGGGACCGGGTGATGCGGGTGAACGTCACGGGCAGCATGCTGTGCGCGGCCGCGGTCCTGCCGGACATGCGGGCCAGAAAGAAGGGCCGTATTATCAACATTTCTTCGAGTACGGTGCCGATGGGCCTGCCGCGCTTCATGCACTATGTGACGTCGAAAAGCGCGGTGATCGGCATGACCCGGGTGATGGCGCGGGAGCTGGGGCCGGACGGCATTACGGCGAACGCCATCATGCCCGGCCTGATCGAGACCGAGGTCGAGAATGTCGGCCGGACCGACGCCATCCGCGAAAAGATGATCGAGGTGCAATGCCTCAAGGAACTGGGCCGGCCCGGCGATCTCACCGGCCTCGCCGTCTTCCTCGCGTCGGACGCCAGCGGCTACATCACCGGCCAGACCATCGCCGCTGACGGCGGCTCGGTGCACCTGTAGGAAGCGCGTCGCGTGGCGAAGAAACCGAACTTCCTGTTCATTATCACCGACCAGCACCGGGCCGATCACCTGGGCTGCTACGGCAACTCGTTGCTCCGGACGCCGAGCATCGATTCCCTCGCCCGCCGCGGCCTTGCCTTCGACGAATTCTACGTTTCCTGCCCGATCTGTATGCCGAACCGGGCGACCATCCTGACCGGCCGCACGCCGAGCGCCAGCGGCGTGCGCCAGAACGGCCTCCCGCTTTCGCTGGATGCGGTCACGTTCGTCGACCTGTTGAAGGCCGAGGGCTACAGCACCGGACTGATCGGTAAGGCGCACTTCCAGAACATCTCCAAACAGGACGTATCGCTCGAGGCGCCGGAGCCGCCGAGCGTCAAATCGGCAATGGCCGTACCGCAGCCGGGCATCGACCCCGACCGGCCGCGCCGTACCCGCGGCGTCGGCGAGGAGCCGATCGGCCGCGACGACGCCTTGTGGAATGCGACGCGCGAATGGCGCACCGGACCGGGCTACGACCTGGAGTGGACCGGGCAGTGGCGGGTGAACCCCGACTACACCGTACCGACGCCCTATTACGGTTTCGACCATGTCGAGATCGCCAACGGCCACGGCGACTGGGTCGGCGGCGACTATGCTGTCTGGCGCGCCCGGCAAGACCCGGATATCGCGAGCAAGGTGGGACCGCCGAACGGCCTCGACAAAGGCGGCGTCACCGCTCCCCAGGCCTGGCGCACCGCGGTGCCGGAGGAGTTGTGGTCCAGCACCTGGGTCGCCGACCGGACGATCGACTGGCTGGAGCGGCAGGCCGGCGGGAAAGAGCCCTTCTTCCTGTTCTGCAGTTTCCCGGACCCGCATAACCCCTTCTGTCCGCCGGGCAAATACTGGGACATGTACGATCCGGAGGAAATCCCGCTCCCGCCGTCCCACGACCATGTCAACCGCGGCGAGCCGCGCTATCTGCGGACCCTGCGCGCCCACGCCGCCGAAGGCAGGAAGCACGACGATTTCATGTGGGGCTTTCTCGCCGGAGAACGGCACACAAGGGAAATCCTGGCGCTGACCTACGGCCTGATCTCCTGCCTGGACGACCAGATCGGCCGGATCCTCGTCCGGCTGCGGGAGCTGGGCCTCGACGATGATACGGTGGTCGTCTTCACGTCCGACCACGGCGACTTCATGGGCGACCACGGCCTGATGCTGAAACAGGGCTTGCACTATCAGGGCGTGATCCGCGTGCCCTTCATCTGGGCCGATCCGGCCGGAGTTACCGGCAGGCGCAGCGACGTTCTCGGCGGCTCGATCGACATCGCTCAGACGATCCTCAACCGGGCCGGCGTCGCCGCGGCTGCCGGCATGCAAGGGTTCGATATCGCCGGCGCGGCGGCAACCGGCAAGCAACCCGGGCGCGCTGGCCTGATGATCGAGGAGGATTGCCCGGGGCTCCATATCGACATGGACTTCGGGCTGCGCACCTGGACCCTGATCCACGACGGCTGGCGGCTGACCCGGATCCTGGGCGAAGAGACCGGGGAGCTGTTCGATCGCAATACCGACCCGCACGAGATGAACAATCTGTGGTCCGATCCGTCGGCCCGGAACAGATTGCAGGATATGACCGGGCGCATGCTGGCCGAACGCATGCGGCTGACCGACACGGCAATGCTCTCGCCCTTCATGGCGTGAGCGGTTCAGGGGGAAAGGAATGGGACGTATCGAAGGCAAGGTGGCGATCGTGACCGGCGGCGCGCAGGGCATCGGCGCCGTCTATGCGAAGGCGCTGGCCGCCGAAGGCGCCAGGGTGGTGGTTTCAGACATCCTCGACGGCTCGGCGCTGGCCGGCGAGATCGGCGATGCGGCCCGTTTCATCAGGGCCGATATCTCCAGTCTCGACGAGATCCGGGCGATGACCGATTTCACGGTAGCGGAATTCGGCACGGTCGACATTCTAGTCAACAACGCGGCCATCTTCGCCAGCCTCACGCCGAAGCCGTTCCTGAAGATCGCGGCCGACGAGTTCGACCGGATGCTGCAGGTCAACGTCCGCGGCCAGTTCCAGTGCATCCAGACGGTTGCGCCGATCATGATGGAGAAGAAGGCCGGCAAGATTGTCAACATCGCTTCCGGCGTCGTCCATGTCGGCCCGCCGATGATGCCGCATTACACGGCTTCGAAGGGCGCAGTCTGGGTGATGACCAAATCGCTCGCCCGGGAACTCGCCGAGCACAATGTGCAGATCAACAGCCTGTGTCCGGGCTTCGTGTTGAGCGATCAGATTCTCGCCAACCCGGAAAAATGGGGCCGGTTCATGGAAATGGCGCCCCAGGCGCGGCTGATCAAAAGGGACCAGCAGCCCGAGGATCTCGTCGGTGCGCTCCTCTTCCTCGCCTCTTCGGACAGCGACTTCATGACCGGCCAGTCGATCACGATCGACGGCGGCACCACCCTGCGCTGAGCCGTCCCGATGAAGCCCTCCGAAACTGTCGGGGGAAGCGGCGCGGGGAAGGCAGGCGAAGACCTTTGCGGCCGCGTTTTTTTCAGCCTCGACAAACCAATAGTGCCATCCCGGATTTAATCCGGGATCTGGTGCCGCAAGTCGAAGTGGTGCCGGGCGACGCCGGGCCCCGGAACAAGTCCGGGCGGCACAATTGTTTTCGTCGACGAACGAAGGGCGTTTGAAGTTCTCGCCGGCTTTGTCCCGCCGTCGGAGGAATATCCGGCGCTGCAAAACTGCTGAAATTCATGAAGTATTTTCGCGCTACGCCGGGACGGTGTGCGGAATCCGTTGCATGGCCGTGTCGAACGTGTATACGCCGGTCAACGCCTCGCCGGCGCCGGACGTGATATGCAGCGCCTTGAACGCGATCAGCGCATCGGCGAAACCCGCGCCTTTCGCCGGCCCGGCTCCGCCTGCCGGCGCGGTGCTCTTGTACGCCTGCACGGCACGCCAGACCGTCTGGTTATCCTCGAAACGGATGTTCGGTTCGCTGAACAACCGTTCGAGGACAGCCGCCAGTTCGCCCTTGCCCAGTCGATACCTGCGGCCGGACAGCGTCCATACGGTTTCCGCCAAGACGACGTCCGTGATCAGCACGGTCTCGCCGGCGTCGAAGACGACGCCCGCGCGTGCCGCCTGGGCTTCGTCGTCGTACAGCAGATACCGGAGCAGGACGTTGGTATCGGCGGCGATCAAGGCTGCGGCCCGCCCAGGGCGCCCTCCAGGGATTCCTCGTCCGTGACGGCGGGATCCCCGGTTACGCCACTGAGGAAGCCCCTGGCCGCGCCGGGGGTTTTCCGGACGATGGTGATCCGTCCGTCGGCGACGAAGCTGCGGTATTCGTCCCCGGGGCCGATCCCGATTTCTCTGCACTGATCGACGGGGAGCGTAATCTGGCGCTTGGCGCTTACCCGCGGCATGGGACCGTTCCTCCCGGTAAATCCTCTTCGGATAAGATGATACCGACTTCTTTACCAATTGTCGAATGGTAAAGAATTGGCAATTGCGTACCCAGGCGACCCCGCACGGACAAGCCGTCAGTCGCCCGGCCGGAACGATTCGGGGAGAGGTGCGCGCCGGGCGAAAACCGGACCGGCGCACGATTGCGCCCCGTATGTGCCGGGGGTCGCGACTCGACGGCGGCCGGCAAGCCGTGCTTTGTTGCAGCGCCTTTCAGGGCGCCCGCCGAGGCTCGCTGCGGCGGGGATCGATCCTGCCGCCGGCCGGACCTTGCCGCGGCCATAACCGCTGCGAACCGGAAGCACGCTCGCCGGAGCACCGCATGAACGACAACGCCACGCCGCCGCCGCACACCGTCGCCCTGCCGAAGGCGTTGACGATCCCGCTTCTCACGGTGGTCAGCCTGTCGGTCTTCTCCATGATGGCGCTGGTGTTCGCCAACGTCTTCAGCCGCTATGTCCTGAACCAGCCGATCGCCGGCGCCGAGGAAGTCATCAAGTTCCTGATGGGGCTGACCATTTTCGGCGGCTTGCCGATCGTGACCTGGAACAAGAACCACATCACCGTATCACTGTTCGAGGAGTTCTTCCGCGGCCGGACCAAGCAGCTTCAGGTCTTTTTCGTCACCCTGTGTTCCGTGGTGGCGCTCGCGCTGATCTGTTACCTGATGTACCAGCAGGGCCTGCTGCTCGCCGAGGCCAAGCAGATCACCAATTATCTCGGCTGGCCGTTCGCGCCGATCGCCTATGTCATGTGCGGCTTTGCGGCGGCGACCCTGGTCATCCAGCTGCTGCTCGCCGCGTTCCTGGTGCGCGGCATCGCCACCCGGCCTGCCGGGGTGTCGATGATGTCCCAGGTCGACTGAGCGGGAGCCGGCCGCAATGGATACAACGCTCGTCGGCTTCCTGGCGCTGTTCGCGATCTGCTTTTCCGGCGTTCCGCTGGGCTACTCGCTGATCATCGTCGGGACCGTCGGCTTCGCCTATGTCCGGGGCTAAGCCGACGATGTGGGCTTCTTCCAAGCCATTGCCGAAGGCGCCGAGCCGGCCATGACCATGGCAGGGCAGCAGATCATCGATATGGGCCTGAACGACGGGCTCGCGGTGCTGCCGCTGTTCGTGCTGATGGGCGTCTTCATCCACCGCGCCGGGCTCTCTGACGGCCTCTACGCTGCCGGCAACATGGTGTTCGGCCGGGCGCCGGGCGGGCTTGCGATGGCAACCGTCGGGGCATGCGCCGGCTTCGCCGCGGTATCGGGATCGTCGCTCGCGACCGCCGCGACGATGGCCAAGGTCGCCATGCCGTCAATGAAGCGATACGGTTACGCCGACAGCCTGGCGGCCGGCTCGATCGCCGCCGGCGGCACCCTCGGCATCCTCATTCCGCCCAGCGTGCCGATGGTGATCTACGGCATCCTGACCGAAAGCGACATCGGCAAGCTGTTCATCGCCGGTGTCATCCCCGGCATCCTGCTGACCGTCCTGTATATCATTTCGATCGTGGCCGTCGTTCGACTCAAGCCCGGCCTCGCGCCGCGGTCGGAGGTCGAACGGCCGGACAATATCGTTGAACTGGTCATCAGCGTCGGCGGCGTGGTCGTCCTGTTCGCGATCATCCTGGGCGGCATCTATCTCGGCGTGTTCACCCCGTCGGAAGCCGCCGGCATCGGCGCGGCCGCCAGCCTGCTGTTTCTGCTCATGGCCCTGTACAATCGCAGGGCATTCAGCTGGCGCGCCGTCGTCGAGCCGCTGATCGAGGCCGGAATCACGACGTCGATGATTTTCGTCGTGGCGTTCGGCGCGCTGATCTTCGCCAACTTCACCAATCTCGCCGGGATGGTCGACGGCATCGTCAGCGCGATCGAATATTTCGAGCTGTCGCCGGTCGGCGTCGTCCTGGCGATGTGCGTGATCTATCTGCTGCTCGGCTGCGTGTTCGACAGCCTGGCCATGCTGCTGCTGACCATTCCGATCTTCGTCGCCGTGATCGAGCCGATGGGCGTCGACCTGATCTGGTTCGGCATCGTTGCCATCATCATCGTCGAAATCGGCCTGATCACGCCGCCGATCGGCATGAATGTCTTTGTGGTGAAGACGGTGCTTGCCGATGTCCGGATCTGGGCGATCTTCGCCGGCGTCTGGCCGTTCGTCGTGGCCAGCCTCATCGGCCTGGCGATGATCATCGCCATGCCGGAGATCGCCCTGCTGCTGCCCGGCCTGATGGGCTGAAGGAATTCGCCGGCCGCCGGGCCGGCAACAGGCGAAAAATGAGTCCCGGAAAGCGGCTTTCCGGGACTCAGGAACAGGGAGGCTTCACGTCTGGGAGGAAGCAGCGCATTGAGCGGCTGACCGCACCGAAAAACGAAACAGACGCCTTACGGTTGCAATGGACAATGCCGCGCCACGCCGCACATCCACACCGTTGATTATGCAACCGAACCGGTCGATTCAGTAGGGCCGATGCGACAAATTTGCCATGCGGCAGGTGCATGGCTGGTGCAGCCGGAAACCGGCGCACCGTGCCGGATCAGAAACGGGTTTCGGCTATCTTCCGGATCAGGAAATCGCGGAATACCGCCACGCGGGCCGATTTGCGCAAGGTTTCCGGATAGACGAAATAGGCCGTCATCGCCGGTCCGTCCGTCTCCGAGAGGACCCGCACCATGCTGGTATTGCCGTCCACCAGATAGTCGGGCAGCAGCGCCAGGCCGACGCCGCTGCGCACCGCCCGGAAAATGCCGTAGACGCTGTTGACGCGCAGGGCCGGCGTCCGCGGCCGCGAGCCGTTGGCTCCCGCCCGCAGAATCCAGTCGGCATTCACGAAGGCCGGCGCCGGGGGATGATCCGTGAATGTGATCAGCCGATGGTCGTCCAGATCGGCCGGCGTCTTCGGCATGCCGTGCCGGCGGACATAGTCCGTCGATCCGTAGACGTGATTGTGAATCGTCATCAGGGAGCGGCGGATCAGATCGGGCTGGGTCGGTTCGATCAGGCGGATCGCAACATCCGCTTCGCGCATTCCCAGGTCGAGATCGCCGTCGGCCAGAAGCAGGCTGACGTCGATATCCGGATACTTCTTCAGAAATTCGCCCATGCGCGGCGTCAGCCAGCTCGAGCCCAGTCCGGTTGGGGCGGTGACGACCAGCGGCCCCTCCGGTTTCTGCTTGCTCTCGGCAATCAGGGCCTCGGTCTCGTTCAGCCGGCCCGCCATCTCGCGAACGTTGCGGTACAGCAGTTCGCCCTGCTCGGTGAGGATCAGGCCGCGGGCGTGCCGGTTGAACAACGCCGTGTTGAGCGTCTCCTCGAGCGCGCCGATCTGCCGGCTGACGGCAGACTGGCTCAAATGCAGAACCTCGCCGGCATGGGTGAAGCTGCCGGCATCGGCAACCGCCAGAAAAACCCGTAATTTGTCCCAGTCCACCATGCCATTCCGCCCGCGGCGGTCCGACGCCGGCCCGAAGCCAGTCCGACCGCCTATTCCGCCGCCATCGGCGTCGCAGCCTCCCGTTCCGCCAGGAATTTCTCCGCATCCAGGGCCGCCATGCAGCCCAGTCCCGCGGCGGTGACCGCTTGCCGGTACACCTTGTCGACGACGTCGCCCGCGGCAAAGACGCCGGGAACGCTGGTCACGGTCGTATTGGGCTCAACCAGGATATAGCCCTCCTCGTCCATCGCCAGCTTGTCACGGAAAACCGCCGTGGCCGGGTCGTGTCCGATCGCGATGAAGATGCCGTCCACCGGCCTTTCCGCGATCTCGCCGGTCAGGACATTGCGCAGCCGGGCCGCCGTCACCCCCGGCGGATCGTCGTCGCCGATCACCTCTTCGAGCACGGTATTCCAGAGCGGCTCGATCTTCGGATTGGCGAACAGGCGATCCTGCAGGATCTTCTCCGCCCGCAATTCGTCCCGGCGATGCGCCAGCGTAACCCTGGTGGCGTGATTGGTGAGATAGATCGCTTCCTCGACGGCGGTGTTGCCGCCGCCGACCACGATCACTTCCTTGCCGCGATAGAAGAAGCCGTCGCAGGTCGCACAGGCCGAAACGCCGAAGCCCATGAATTTCTCTTCGCTCGGCAGCCCCAGCCAGCGCGCCTGGGCGCCCGTCGCGATGATCGCGGTATCGGCGAGGTAGACGTCGCCGCCGTCGCCGACGCAGCGGAACGGCCGCTGCGTGAAATCCACCGCGACGATCAGATCGTGGGTGATGGTGGTCCCGACATGCTCGGCCTGGGCCTGCATCTGCTCCATCAGCCACGGACCCTGGATCACGTCGGCGAAGCCGGGATAATTCTCGACATCCGTTGTGATCGTCAGCTGCCCGCCCGGTTGGAGCCCCATCGCCATCCGGGGCGCGAGGTTTGCACGCGCGGCATAGATTGCGGCGGTGTATCCCGCCGGGCCGGAGCCGATAATCAGAACACGGTCGTGGAAGGTCTGTGGCATTAATTGCAATCCGGGACGGGATTCTGCCGATTGCGGGAGCGGCGGCGCATCGGCAGAAAAATACGGTCGGGCCCGCCCGGAAGCAATGGCAGGGTCAACCTGAGCGCATGACGCCGCCCGCTTGCCCGCTTGCGCGCAGCCGGGCGCGAATCGCGGCGGCGGCGGCGGCGGTATCGTCCGGCGGCGCGTAGTCCCAGCGCTCCAGCGCCCCGTCGAACGGGCGGGTGTAGCCGTCCGCCTGCAAGCCGGCATGAAACCGGTCGATTCGCCGGGATGCGCCCTCCAGCGGCAGAACATAGACGGGCTTGCCCGTCGCCAGCGCTTCCGAGGTCATCGACACCGAATCCCAGGTAACGACAATGGTGTCTGCGATCGCGAGCCAGTCGAAGTACGGATTATCGCCCGAACCGTCCCAGATTTCCGCCCCTGTTCCGGCCAGCTTCCCGGCCAGGATGCGGACGATCGCCGGGTGCGTGCGGCGCGACGGCGTGAGGCGCAGGTCGATCGGGCGACGGCGGCACAGAGCGGCCAGCCGGTCGCCGAACCGGGCGGCAATCGCTTCGGTCAGCCGGTGCCGCCGGTTCGAACCGCCGATCAGCACGGTTACGGCGTGGCGGGCCGGATCCGCGCATCCGGCAGCATCGCTGCGGCCCGCTGCGAGCCGCTCGGCGGTTACCCGATGGACGGCGGCGCGGGTGACGTGGACGTTGGCGCCGTCCAGACCGTCGTGCCGCGGAGCGACAACCAGATCGAACCGGTCGCTGGGCATGTAGGGCCGCTGGATGTGCACCGACAGGGTGGCGCCGCCGCTGCGCTTCCGGACCGCCAGGTTGGGCGCCGCCGCCCGCCGCCCGCAACTGATCAGGACGTCCGGCCACGGCGGTTCGAGCAAATCGCCGTTGCGGCCGAGCGCCGTCAGCGGCGCCGGCCAGAGGGCGGGAGACAGCCAGCGCCAGGGCGCGCGGACTGCGATTCGCTTGACGACGACAGCGCCGGGGCCGCTGCCGACCAGCGCTTCCGCCACGCCGCGCGCCTGGTTTTCCGTCCCGATATGTCCTTCGGTCACCGCCCAGACGGTGAGCGGCTGCGTCATCGCCGGCCCGCTTTCACAATTGCGAATGATTCGGAAATCATTGAAACTTTATTGCGTGTCTGGCATTGGACAGGCAATCCCGGCGTAAAAACCGATTGTCACAGCGAAATTTTCTGAAACGGCCCCGAATGCGGGGCGGCTGAACCCGGGGAGGAGAACGACCGTCCATGCCAGCACGCCTGACGACAGCAAGCGGCAAGCGGGTTCGCCTCGACGCCATCGACCTGAAGATTTTGCGCGATCTCCAGGAGCATGGCCGGATGACCAATGTCGAGTTGGCGCGGCGCGCGGGTATCTCCGCACCGCCCTGCCTGCGCCGGGTCCGCGCGTTGGAGGAAGCCGGTTATATCCGCGGTTACCACGCCCAGGTCGACCAGGAGGCCCTGGGCTTCGAAGTGTTGTTCTTCGTTCTGGTCGGCCTGGACAGCCAGGCCCAGGAAGTGCTGAGCGCCTTCGAGGATGAAATGGCCAATTGGCGCGAGGTGCGCGAATGCCACATGGTGCGCGGCGCCGGCGATTTCCTGCTCAAGATCGTGGCGCGCAACACCGCGCACGAGAACGAGGTCACGACGCGGCTGACCTCCGCCCGCCATGTCACGACCGTCCAGTCGATCCAGGTCATCCGGAGCGGCAAGAACCGGCCCGGCGTGCCGGTCGATATGGAATAGCCTGATCGCGATTTGCGTCGATCGCTAACGCGCCCGGGCAATTCCGCGCTATTGCGCCTCCGCCCGCTCGATAACCGGCCCGAACGCTTGCGGTTCGCCGCCGCTGTCGGCATAGCCGCCGCCGCTCCGCCGGCCCCTGACGTGGTTGTAGAGCCGCGTGTTTGCGTGGCCGCTGGGGCACAGCCCCTTGCGCGCCTGGTAGCGCTGGATCGCCCGGCGGCTTTTCTCGCCAAGGATGCCGTCGGCCCTGAGGCGGCCATAGCCCATGCGGGTCAACCGGCGTTGCAGGTCGGCACGCTCCCGTTTTGTGAGGGCATAGTCGCGCCGCGGCCAGGGTTTGCGTATCCGGAACCGGTTCTCGATCTTCTCTGCCAGCACGGCAACGGCAAAGGCGTATTCGATCAGGTTGTTGTAGCGCATGATGGCGCGGAAATTTCTCGTCAGCAGGAATGCCGGTCCGCGGCAGCCGGCCGGCAAAAAGACCGAGGCTGTTTCCCGGCTCCGCGGCAGGGCGCCGCCGTCGATCCGGCGGACGCCGGCCCGACGCCAGTAGTTCAGGGGACGCCGGTTGTAGAACCCCGTCCGGATAACGCGCAGGCGGCGCGGCAGGCGCACTTCGTAGATCGCGCTGTTTATCCGGGTATCCCAGCCGCCGCGCTTGATGCTGTAGTTCGCCATGGAGGCCAGCACGTCGGCCTTGCTCCGCCAGATGTCGCGCCGGCCGTCGCCATTGTGATCGACGGCATAGTAGATGTAGGCAGACGGCATGAATTGCGTCTGGCCCATGGCGCCGGCGGCGCTGCCGTACATCCGGCTGAGACGCGCGAAGCCGCGGTCGGCGATCATGAGCGCGCCGAGCAGTTCGCTCGAGAAGAAGCGCCGGCGATTGCTGCGATAGCCGAGTTTGGCGAGGGTCGGCACGACGCGGTGGCGCCCGGTGACGGCGCCGTATCTGGATTCGATGCCCCAGAAGGCGACCAGGTAGTGCGCAGGAACGCGATACCGCCGCTCGATCTGCCTGAGCAGGCGGCGATAGCGTTTCCGCATGCTCCGGCCCTTGCGAACTAGGTCCGGAGTCACGCGGTAAGCCAGATAGTCGCGCACGGCGTTGCCGCTGCGCCGCCGGGCCAGCAGGACGCCGTCGGCGCCGGTTGCGTCGGCGATCTGCTCCCGCAGTTCGATGCCGTCCGCTTCGGCATAGTCCGAAACCCCGACGTTGCGGTTGTTCAACCGGCCGAGACCCGCGTGGAGCGTCGAACTCCGGATGCCGCAACGGCGCCCGATTTTCTTCGCCTTGCTCAGGTAACCGTCGAAGCTGCCCGAATAGCGGTAGAGCGCGGAAACCTTGTTCAGACAGGCCCGGTATTGCGCCGACGCATCCTTGCCGGAGCCCCAGTTTCCGCCGCCGCATGCAGCGAGCATGCCGCCGGCAATGGATAGAAGCGCGAGGTTTCGAACCGGCCGCCACGACCCGGCGGGCCGGTTCCAGCGATGAAGGAACAGCATCTCGACCTACCCTCTGTCAGCGATCCGCCGGCGCCCGGCGCCGCGGATCGACCGTCTGCTCTCTCTTCACCCCGCCGCTTACCGGTGAGCGGCCTCGCGGACCGCTTCCAGCAATGCATGGTTGGCGTAACCGTCGGCCGGTTTGCCGGCGCTTTTCTGGAAGGCCCGTATCGCCTTCCTGGTTTCCGGGCCGACCTTTCCGTCGACCGGGCCCGGATCGTAGCCGAGCGCCATCAGCTTTCGTTGCAACTCCGCCTTTTCGGAGCGCGACAACAGGCGGTCCGCTGCGGGCCAGCGGGCGACCAGCCTGCCCTGCCCTTCCAGCCGTTCGGCAAACAGGCCTACCGTCAGCGCATAGGCCGCTGCATTGTTGTAGCGAAGGATGGCGCGGTAATTCTGCGTAACGAGAAAGACCGGTCCGCTCCAGCCGGCCGGCACGATCAGGCTGGCCGGCCGGTCGATCTCCGGGATCGGCCGGCCGTCGGCGCGCCGGACGCCCAGGGCGCGCCATTCGGCGACGGTCCGGCTCTCCCCGATATGGGCCCGGCCGAGGTCGAACCCCTCCGGCAGCTTCGCTTCCCAGCCGAACGGCAGGCCCGGCTGCCAGCCGGATTTCCTCAGATAGCTGGCCGTCGAGGCGAAAACGTCCGGCAGACTGCGCCACAGGTCGCGCCGCCCGTCGCCGTCGAAATCGACCGCATGGTCGAGAAACGTGGTCGGAATAAACTGGGTATGGCCCATCGCGCCGGCCCACGAGCCGACCAGCCGGTCGAGCGGCGCGTGGCCGCGGTCGACGATTTGCAACGCGCCGAACAACTGCCGGCGCCAGAAGCGCCGGCGCTTCGGCGTGCCGGCATAGGCCAGCGTCGCCAGGGTCTCGATCACCGGGAAGGCGCCGAAATTCGCCCCATAGTCGGATTCCAGCCGCCAGATCGCCAGAAGATAACGCGCGGGTACGCCGTAAGCCGCTTCGATCCTGGCAAGCAGGGCGGCGTGCTGCCGGCGTTTTTCCCGGCCGGCGGCCAGCGCCTTTTTGCCGGTCAGCGCGGCGACATAGGCGCCGACCGGCGTAACGAATTCCGGCTGGCGCGCCTCCAGTTCCAGGGCCCGCCGGTTCAGGCGCAGTCCGTCGAGCGCTGCGGTCAGCGTGGCTTCGCCGATCCGTCTGGTACGCGCTTCGGTCTTGAGCCCGGCGATCCATGCGGCGAATGACGGACGGGAAGCCGGCCCCTTGGGGGGATTCGGTCCCGGAGCGGGCCGATCCGCAGCCGTAGCCCGGGCCAGAACCTCCGGCGTGCCGGCAAGCGTTAAGGCAGCATTCGCGACCGTGAATACTGCCGCGATAGCTGCGAAAGCGCCGACTTGTCTCAACACCTTTCCCATCCGGATTGCCCTCCGACACCGGAAATAGGAGTTTCATTTCGTTATTCTACACCAATTCTTGAAAAATCCAAAACTGGTTTACAGCGCTATTTCAGGAACATGAGCGGCGATCTTGAGACATTGGGAATCCCGGCGCGGCCTTTTCGGTGCAGCCATGGCCGGCCCGGCATCTCCCGACGCAACCCGGAAACGCTTCCACGCCCGCGCCCGGTGCCGTCCGTTACTGCCCGCTACTGGCCGCTACTGGCCGCTACTGGCCGCTACAGGCCGTAATACAGCGGAAGGACAACGCTCACCGTCGCCCACACGAAGAGCAGCATCGGCAGACCGGCGCGCACGAAGTCCTGGAAGCGGTAGCCTGCCGGGCCCATCACCAGCAGGTTGGTCTGATAGCCCATCGGCGTTGCGAACGCGCAGTTGGCGCCGAAGACCACGGCCACCGCGAACGGCTCCACCGGCGCGCCCAGCCCGAGCGCCAGCGAGACCGCGATCGGTGTGAACAGGACCGCTACCGCCTTGGTGCCGACCAGGTTGGCCAGAACCGCGACCAGCAGGAAGAAGGCGGACAGCACGACCGGCACCGGCGATCCCGCCAGGGCGTCGGCCAGCAGGTCGGACAGGATCTCCGCGCCGCCGGTCGCCTGCAGCGCCTTGCCCAGCGCCAGGGCGGCGGCGATCACCAGCACCAGATCGGCCCCGATGGCGCGCGCCGCCTGGCGCAGGGTCATGACCCCCGTCGCCAGCATCGCGGCAGCGCCGGCCAGCGCGCCGATCTCGATCGGCAGGATATCCAGCGCCGCGAGCCCGACCACGGTGCCGAAAATCGCCAGCGCGCGCCAGGCTTCGGGCGCCGACGGCACCTCGCTCGCCGACCATTCGATCGGCAGGATGCCGGGCCTGCCGCGCAGCGCCGCCTTCGCCTCGGTGGTGCCCTGCACCAGCAACACGTCGCCGGCGGCAAGCGGCAGGTCGGTGATCGGCCGGTGCATGCGTGCGGCCCGGCGCTGCACGCCGACGACGACGCAGTTGTAGCGATAGCGGAATCCGATCTGCTCCAGCGTCCGGCCGATCAGCTCCGATCCCGGCGTGACCAGGACCTCGCCGAGCAATTGCCGGCCGCGCAGCCAGGGCGGCTTGCCGTGGGTCTCATCCTCGCGTGCCGCCCAGGCGTCGCCGAGGGACGGATGCAGCAGATCCATCTGGCCGCGCACGGCCTTCGTCAGGGCCGCCCGCGTGGCGCTCACGATCAGGATGTCGCCGGGCTGCAGTGCTGCATCCTCTTCGAAAGGCGGCAGCAGGCTCGCATCGCCGCGCTGGATGGCGTGGACGGTGACATCGGCAATTTGCGGAAAGAAGCCGCCGGCCGGCCGGAGCCCGGCCAGCGGCCGGTCCCGGACCACGTCGATCTGGGCGAGGAACTGGCGGCCGGTCGCCGGGGCCGCGTCGTCGCCGACGCTGCGGTCCGGCAGCAGGCGCCGGACGACCAGCAGCGCGAAGAGCAGGCCGGGCAGGGCCACGGCGAGACCCGGCACGGTGAAATCGAAGAAGCCGAAGCCGGGCTGGCCGAGATCGGTCAGCAGGCCGGAAACCAGCAGGTTGGTGCTCGATCCGATCAGGGTCGTCATCCCGCCGAGGATCGACGCGAAGCTCAGGATCATCAGGGAGCGGCTGGGCGCCGTGCCGCCGCGGTTGGCGAAGGCCTGGAGGATCGGGATGAAGATGACGACGACGGGCACGTTGTTGAGCACGCCGCTGACCAGCAGCACGGCCAGCAGGGACAGGCACAGCGCGACTTCGGAGCGCCCGCCGGCGGCGCCGAGCAGCGCCCGTGCGCCGTGGTCGAGCGCGCCGGTCTGCGCCAGGCCCTGCCCGATGATGATGAGTCCCAGAAGGGCGATCAGGGCCGGGTTCGCGAAACCGGCCAGCAATTCGGCCGGGCCCAGCGCGTTGCGGCCGCCGGCGCCGGCTTCCGGGAAAATGTGGAACGCCAGGAGGAGCAGGCAGATGACGGTCAGCGACGCCAGCTCCATCGACACCCTGGGGGCGGCATAGAGGATCAGCGCCACGACGATCGCGCCGAAGGCCAGGACCGGCCCGATTTCGCCCTCGATCATGCCGAACCCAAGTCCATCGCACGCCCCTGCCCTGTCTGCCGCCGCGGTCGCCGGGAACAGGATAGCCCGGCGCCCGCCGCCGCAGCTACAACGTCATCAGATCCTCGCCGATGGCCAGCGGCCCGGCATAGTCGCGGCGGATGATCTCCCTCAGTTCGTGCGGTTCGGACTCCGGCAGCATGTGGGTCGTGACCAGCAATCCCGGCGCGGCGTCCCGCGCGACGAGGCCGAGCCGCTCCGGCGACGTATGCGCCAATGGCGTGTGGCTGTGGTCGATCTGCGGCGAGATCCATTTGTCGTACTGCACGCACTCGTGGATCAGGATATCCGCCCGGTGCGCGTGCCGGATCAGGTTTTCGCACGGGCTGGTGTCGCCCGAGAGCACGATCCGCCGGTCCCGCGTTTCGAAGCGGTAGCCGAACGCCTGTTCGAGCGGATAGTGGGCGACGTCGAACGCAGTGACCGCGACCCCGTCTACGTCCAGCGCCGGGCCTTCGGTCAGTTCGCGGACCCGGATGTCGGGCATTTCCCGGGGCACCTTCCGGATCCGCATCCGCAGTTCGAGATCCGGGCGCAGGAGTTCCAGCAACTGTCCGACCATCGTCCGGGTGCCTTCGGGCCCGTAGATGTGCCAGGGCCGGTCGTCGCTCATCATCCAGCGGGTGACGATGAAATGGCCCAGGTCGATGAAGTGGTCCGAATGGAGATGGGTGATGAACAGATGGTCGACCTCGTTGGGCATCAGGCCCAGCTCGACCATCCGGTGGACGATGCCGGAGCCGCAATCGACGACGAAGTTGCGCGCGCCGGCCCGCACCGCGTAGCCCGGCCCGCACCGCTTCGGGTTGGGGAACGGCAATCCGGTGCCCAGGAGGCTGACCTGCATCTTCGACTCCGTCGGGGATGCCCTGCGCGAAGGCTAGAGAAAATCCCGCAGCATGGCGACCAGCGGCGCGTCGGCCGGTGGCATGGGATAGTCGCCGAGGCGCATCGGCCGGACCCATTTTATCGCCCCGTGCTCGCGCGGCGCCGGCTCGCCCAGCCATTTCCGGCAGATGTAGAGCGGCATGAGCAGGTGGAAATCCGCATAGGCGTGGGAGGCGAAACTGAACGGCGCAAGGCAGCTTTCCGAAGTATCGATGCCCAGCTCTTCGCGCACCTCGCGGATCAGGGCCGCTTCCGGCGTTTCGCCGGGCTCGACCTTGCCGCCCGGAAACTCCCACAGGCCGGCCATGTCCTTGCCCGCCGGCCGCTGCGCGATCAGGACCCGGTTGTCGATGTCGACCAGGGCGATGGCCGCAACGAACACGACCGGGCGGCCCGGCGCTTCCGCCGGCGCCGTGCTTTCGCCGGGATCGCAGCCGGCCGGTACGGGAAACGCGGCGGCCCTAGCTTCGGTAGTCGGCATTGATGCTGATGTAGCCGTGGGTCAGGTCGCAGGTCCACACGGTCGCCCTGCCGCGCCCGATGCCGATATCGACGTCGATATCGATCTCCGCCCCTTTCATATGCCGGGCGACCGGCGTCTCGTCGTAGCCGGGCGCGAGCTGGCCGTTTTCCGTGATGGTAACGCCGCCGATGGCGATCGACAGGCGGTCGCGATCCGCTTTCTCGCCGGCCTTGCCGACCGCCATGACGATCCGGCCCCAGTTGGCGTCCTCGCCGGCGATCGCCGTCTTGACCAGGGGCGAGTTGGCGATGGTCAGACCGATGCGCCGCGCCGCCCGGGCGGAGGCCGCGCCGCTCACATTCACGGTCACGAACTTGCTCGCCCCCTCGCCGTCGCGCACGATCTGCTGGGCAAGGTCGATCATGACCGAATCCAGCGCGCGCTCGAAATCCCGGACGGCCCGGAGGTCCGCGGGCGGCGCGTTGCCGGCGGCGCCGGTGGCGCACAGCAGCACGGTATCCGAGGTCGAGGTGTCGCCGTCGACCGTGATCGCGTTGAACGACCGGTCGTTCGACCGCGCCAGCAGTTTCTGGAGCAGCGGCGCCGGGATGTCGGCGTCGGTGAAGACGAAGCCCAGCATGGTCGCCATGTCCGGCGCGATCATGCCGCTGCCCTTGGCGAAGCCGGCGATGCTGACCGGCGTGCCGCCGATCGAAGTCTGCGCGCCGGCGCCCTTGGGGAAGGTGTCGGTCGTCATGATCGCTTCGGCCGCGTCCCGCCAGGCGCCGGCGCTCAGATGGCGCGCCAGTCCGGGCAGGCAATCGCCGATATGGTCCGGCCCGACCGGAACGCCGATCACCCCGGTCGAGGCCAGGAACACCTCGCGCTCGGCGCAGCCGAACAGGGCGGCGGCGGCCTCGGCGGTCCGTTCCGCCGTTGTATCGCCCGCCTTGCCGGTAAAGGCGTTGGCATTGCCGGAATTGCACACGATCGCCCGGGCCCGGCCGCCCGGCAGCGCGGCCCGACACCAGTCGACCGGCGCCGACTGACATTGCGAGCGGGTGAAGACCCCGGCAACGGTTGTGCCCGGCGCCAACTCGGCGAGCATCAGATCCTTGGCGCCGCTGCGTTTCAGGCCGCAGGCGCGGCCGGCGATCTGCACGCCGCCGACCGCCGGCAGGTCCGGAAACCGCTCCGGCGCGAGCGGCGATTTTTCAAGAGCCATATTGCGATTTGCGGCCCGTCTCCGGTTGCGTTTCCCGGCCCGGCCGCAGGCGAACGCGGCAGCGCCGGACGGCGCGGAGACGGTCTACACCGATCCAGTCCTACTGTTTCTTTTCTTGCCCGTCTTCTTTCCGGGCCGGCGCCGCATCGTCAAGCGGCTTTCCGTCCGGGCCGAATCGGACGACGCTGGCCGATTTTTGCAGCCGTTCGATCTCCGCAACCGCCAGCTTCCGGCCCAGTTCCGCCTTGAGCTCGGCCCGCTTCGCCTCGAACGGCGGCGGCGGCTTGCGGCGGCGGTCTTCGAGCAGGATGACGTGCCAGCCGAACTGGGTCTTCACCGGAACGCCGGTATACGCGCCTTTCTTCAAGGCGAACGCGGCGTCGGCGAACGGCTTGACCATCTGGCCCCTGGCGAACCAGCCGAGATCGCCGCCGCCGGCCTTCGACGGGCCGATCGATGTCGTCCGGGCGAGTTCTGCAAACTTGCCGCCTTTCTCCAGGGCCTCGATGACCGCCATCGCCTCCTTCTTGGTCTTGACCAGAATATGCCGGGCCTTCGCTTCTTCCTCGCCGCGATGGCCGGCGGCGAATTCCTTGTAGGCCCTGGCGAGATGGTCCTCGGTGACGGCCTTGTCGATATGGTCCTCCAGGTAGGCCTGCTGCAGCACCCGGTCGGCCAGGGCGCGCAGCCTGCGTTCGATGGGCGGGGACTTGTCCAGCCCGTCGGCCCGCGCCTTCGCGGCCAGAAGCTTGATCTGGACGACCTGCTCGAGCAGCGGCTGGTAGATTTGATCCAGGGGGATCTTCCGGATCTGCTCCGGCAGGTCGGCATGGAGCGCCCGCAGATCGGACAGCATCACCTTTTCGCCGTTGACGGTGGCGACGACCGGGTCCTTGGCCGGCGTCGACGACTGTGCCTGCACAGGCGCACCGGATTGCACGGCAAGCGGCAAAGCCAGTGCCAGCGCCGCAGCGGCGGCGCGCAGGGGAATGGCGGGGAACATTGCGGGGAATCTCCGGTATCGCGCGTTATGCGGGTGGTATCACCGATCCCCGCGCTGCGATAGGCGAAACCCACCGGACGCCCCTGACGCGGGAGCGTCATGAAGTGTCATGATTTGTCATGCCGCTCCTTTCCGGCTTGCTGCCGTTGCTTCGACCGAACTCCCCCCGACCGTCATTTCGACCGAGCGCCCCCAACCGTCATTTCGACCGTAGCCCCGGACTTGTCCGGGGCGAAGCGGAGAAATCTTTCGCCCGCGATGCCGGGGCCGGAGCGCCGGCGCGGAAAGATTTCTCCACTCCGCCGTCCTCCGGACGGCTCCGGTCGAAATGACGGGGGAAGGGGCTGGCGCCCCGCCCGTCGAAAGGACGGTCGGGGCAAGGACGGGCAGGAGTGTCATGAAATGTCATGCGCCGCCCCGTTCGGCTTGCCGCCGCCGCCGCTTTCCGGGCGCGCCGCCGGGGCCGTCCTCCGGCTTCCCTTCCTCCGCCGGCCCGTCCTCCGGCTTCCCTTTCTCCGCCGGCCGGCCTCCGGCTTCCCGTCCTGTTCCGCTGCCTGCTCCCCTGCCTGCTCAGGACCGTCCTCATCCGGATCGTCCCGCTCCGGGTCGTCCTGCGCCGACACGAACGGGTCCTCGTGGGGCGGGGCGTCCGGCC